>CALXDE010000145.1 GCA_944386965.1 uncultured Oscillospiraceae bacterium | reverse complement strand
CCCCAGGGCCTGGGCAATGGCCCGGATGGGCAGGTAGGTGGTGCCGTCGATGATGAAGGGCTCCACGGTGGCGCCGGTGCTGTCCCGCAGGGACAGGGTCGTGCCGTCCAGGGTCACCTTGATGTTGTTGAAGTTCAGCGTCTCGTTCCGGGTGCCGGAGTAGGCCAGAGTGGGTACGATCATGCAGGAGATGAGCAGCGTCACCACGGCGCCCAGCAGCATATCCTTCCAGCGTCTGTTGTCTCGTTTCATGTTTCTTTCCTCCTGTTTTCTTGGTTGATAGATTGAAAGTCGTTTGGGGCTTTCTCATTGCTTTCAACTGTATAATGACGGTCCCCCCGGTTTTATTGCGGGAGGTCGAAAATTTTTTGAAAATTTTTCAGCCGCTTCCCCCCGATGGCCTCCCGGCCAATGACTCCCACGGGATGAGCGGCGATTCCATCAAACGAAAGGAGGTGCCGTCTATGGCTGCCCTGCTCCCCACCCCCGCTCCCCGGGCGGTTTGGGCTCTGTTCTCCGGATGGGAGGAGCCTATGATCCTCTCCTGTCTCCAGGGCCACATGGGGTCCCTGACTGTGGACGTTCCGGACAGTCCCCGCTCGGCCTGCGCGGCGATTGGGGACTTCTGCTTTCTGGCCGGAGCGCCCTCACCGGATCTGGCCGCCGCGGCCGCAGCCCCCATTCTGGTGCCCCGGACGCCGGGCTGGCAGGCGGTGATCGAATCGGTCTGGGGGGAGCGCGTCCGCCCCCACACCCGCTACGCCACCCGGAAGGACCTCCACAATTTCGACCCTTCAAGGCTTGCCGCCCTGGCGGTGCCGCCGGCGGGATTCACCCTCGCCCCCATTGACCTGGATGCCTATACCCTTCTGGGACAGGCGGCGTGGTCCAAGGACCTGCGGGGCCAGTTCCGGGACGGGGCGGACTTCTGCCGCCGGGGGCTGGGCGTGGCGGCGTGGCACGACGGCGCAATCGCGGCAGGCGCCTCCTCCTATGCCATTTTTGACGGCGGCATTGAGATCGAGATCGACACCTGCCCGGATTTCCGGCGGCTGGGCCTGGCCACGGCCTGCGGCGCGGCGCTGGTGCTCGCCTGCCTGGAGCGGGGCCTCTACCCCAGCTGGGACGCCCACACCTCCATCTCACTGGCCCTGGCGGAAAAGCTGGGGTACAGATCCGCCGGCCCCTATCCAGTGTATCTGCGGCGGTAAGCCGCCCGGCGCAAAAAACCGCCCGGCTGTGCCGGGCGGACCCTCTATATTCCTATGCGCCGCTCAACCGTCCTCTTCCATGTTCTCATCGGCCCAGCGCAGCCGGCGGATCAGGGCGGGCAGGGATGCCACATAACACAGAGCCAGGATGAGATAAAGAACGGACAGCGCCCTGATTCCTGTACCGGCGCGGGGATAGTCGAGAAGATCGTTCAGGGCCGTTCCGATTTCATAAAAGTCATAGATCACAGCAAAAAGGAAGACGAACACGCCATAGGCCAAATAGAACCACAGGTGCTTCCGCCCCAAAGAGCCTTTGCCGCTCCACCACCGCGCAGCCGGGCGGGCCCCGCTCTGAACCTCCGGACCGCCGGACGCAGGGGCGCAGCCCTCCTTCCTGTTCTCGTCAACCCAGCGCAGCCGCCTCCTCATGGAGGGCAGCGAGAGGATATAGCAAGCGGTGTGACACCAGCAGTGGAGGTGCATCAGCAATTCGAGCCACGTGTTGGAGCGGGGAGACGCGGAAATCTGCTGCTCCAGCGCCTCCATGACAGGATGCCCCCACGCTCGTGTCATCAAAAGGAGCGCGATCACCAGAGATGTGATCCCGTAAAACACGTAATACCCCGTGTACTTCCGCTCATAACGGCGTTTCTCTGTCCACCACCACATATTCCGTTATCCACCTTAATCATAAAAGGATTCGAACCAATTCCAGGCGAAGCGGCCGCGCACATGCCGGGCTCCTGTTCTCTCTATCGGGCCCGAAAACGTTACCGGCATGATTTCTAAAACAGCCCGCACCGGTATTCCGATGCGGGCTTATAAAACGTGTGTATTCAATATTCTATGATCCTAACCTTTTCTTGATTTGACCCCGTCAAAACAACTTGCCTGTTACTTCTGTGTCTCTTGCTGGATTTCTTGTCACTTTCTTACCGGATTTCGCTGGAACGTATATGCCGCATAGGGCAAATCAGCATGCCGAAAAACAAATTATCATCAAATCGTTGACTGCGTCGACGCTGCTTCCAGTGGAAACTTCCCAGTGGGAAAACCAGTTTGCAAAAGGAACAGGGAAATGCTTGTACGCTTGGGGACAAGTATGATCGGATTGGCTATTGTCATGTAATACCTTGTACGAGCAGGTGCGCGAGAGCTTTGCTTGCTTTCTCCCTCCTGATGGGATCAGGGAATCGCTCCCGCACAGGCAACTTACTTGTACATGGGACTCACCCCTTTCTCTGTTCTTCTCTGTGATGCTATTGTAACCCGAAGCGCCGTTTTTGTCAATAGTAAATAAAAAATTTTTTGATAAAATTTATTATTTGTATTATATATACAATATCCGTGCGGTCAAACCGGCAAAATCACGGTCCGTGTCCGCCCCGTCTCCCTCCGCGGCCCGCCAAAGCCAGCCAGGCAAACAGAGCGGGCCCGGAGCAATGCTCCGGGCCCCATGGTATCTCTGTCAGTAGTCCAATTCCGTCCGCTGGCAGACCGCGTGGATCTCCCGCTCCAGCGCCTTCATATCCTCGAACGCCTCCGGCCGGCGGGAGGGGTCCCGCAGCAGGGCCGAGGGATGGTAGGTGGCCATCATCCGCACCCCGCCCCGCTCAAACCAGTGGCCGTGTTCCCGGGTGATCTTGAAATCCGGCTTGATGATCTGCATGGCAGCGATGCGCCCCAGGCACACGATGATCCTGGGCCGCAGAAGGGCGGTCTGCCGCCGAAGAAAGCCGATGCAGGCGTCCTGCTCCACCGTCAGCGGGTCCCGGTTTCCCGGTGGACGGCATTTGACAATGTTGGCAATATAGACCTTTGTCCGGTCCAGGCCGATGAGCTCCAACATCTCGTCCAGGAACTGCCCGGCCCGGCCCACGAAGGGAATCCCCTGCTCATCCTCGGTGGCGCCGGGTCCCTCCCCCACCAGCATGATCTCAGCGGCGCGGCTGCCATCGCCAAAGACCACATGCTTCCTCGTCTCCCACAGGGAACAGCTCCGGCACTGGCCGCAGTCCCGCTCCAGCGCCTCCCATCCATCCGCCATGGTCCCGCCTCCTTCCTTCTGTTGGGAATCCCCCGCCTGCTACAGTCTGGCTTCCAGCCAGTCCAGCACGTCCTGGTAGACGAAGCGGCGGCTCTTCTCGTTGAGAATCTCGTGGCGCAGGCCGTGGTATAGCTTCATGGACACGTCACGAAGCCCCGCCTTTCGGAAGGCGGCGCAGGCCCGGGCGACGCCCTTGCCCATGTCTCCCACCGGGTCCTCGTCTCCGGAGATCAAAAACACGGAGAGCGCCCGGTCCATTTTTCGGATATTCTCTCCCCTGGTGAGGAACGTGATCCCCTCCAGCATATCCCGCATCAGGCCCAGCGTGGCGTTCTCCCCGCACATGGGGTCGGCGATGTAGGCGTCCACATTCTCCGCATTGGCGCTGATCCAGTCGAAGCGGGTCCGGGCAGGGGCGAACTTCTTGCCATACGCGCCGAAAACCAGCCCGTCGGCCCTGGCGCTGTAGGCGGCGGGCCCCAGCTTTCGGATCTCGGCGTTCACAACCTTCCGTCCGGCGGCAAGCAGCAGCGGGGACTGGTGGCCCGTGCCGCAGAGGACGGCGCCCCGCACCGCGCCGGGATAACGGATGAGGTAGGTGCGGGTGATGAAGGACCCCATAGAGTGGCCGAAGAGGAAATAGGGCGCGCCGGAAAATACGCCGGCCGTCCGCCGCTGGAGCTCCGCCAGATCGTCCACCACATACCGCCAGCCGTTCTCCGCCCCGAAATAGATCCGCGGCTCCCCCTCCGCCACAGACAGGCCGTGGCCCAGGTGGTCGTGGGCCACCACCGCAAAGCCGCTGTCGCAGAGGAAGCGGGCAAACGGCTCATAGCGCCGGCCATACTCCGCCACACCGTGGGCGATCTGCACCACCCCCCGGGCCGGAGCGGGGCCTGGGGTCCATTGATTGACGTAGATCAGGGTTTTCCCGTCGCTGGACGGAAACCAGTATTCCGAGGTGATGACCATGGGAATATCCCTCCTTGCGGATCAATTGTCAAAATCAGGATTATTATACCATTCTTTCCGCCTGTTGAACAGAGCCATTTTCCCCTGGTCCGGCGGCCCGCCGCCAAATCTTTACACAGTGTTTACAATCCGGCGGTCCCGCCGCCTTGCGCGGGACGAAAAACACGGCTATAATATATATAGAGAAGGTAATCCATCAGAATCCGATAGGAGTTGATGCATATGGCGTTTGTCGATGAATTTTCCCAGAAGGCCAGAGAATTTGCCGGCGCCGCGTCCGATATGGCGCGGGAGGCCGCCGGAAACGTGAAAACCACCGCCGCCATTCTGGCGGAGCAAAGGGAGCTGGACAGAAACTATCGGGCCATCGGCCAGTGGTATGTCTCCCAGCTCTCCGGGGACGCGCCCGCCTCGGTGGCAGACCTGGTGGCCGCCGTCCGGATCTCCCAGGAGCGGCTCGAAGCGCTCCGCTCCTCCCGCCAGCGGGAGGAGGATGCCGCCCAGGAGCGGCGCTGCCCTCTGTGCGGCACCGTCAGCGAGGGGAAGTTCTGCCCCAACTGCGGAGCGCCTATGGGCGTCTGAGCGGCCCCGGCGACCCATCACCGCCAAAGAGGGCCCCGCGCAACGGCGCGGGGCCCTCTTTGCTGGTGATATTGTGATGCGCGGGGCAAACATCCCTTCCTCGCGGCGGGCATGGACCGCTGGATACCCTACAGGTCCTCACACCCCGTGCTTGACCCGCACCGCCTCCTCGGCCGTCTTCGCGTCGTTCCAGCGTCTCCCCGCAAAATCCGCGATTTTGCGGGGACCCCAAGATCCCATCTGCCCGGCGGAAATGAATTACGCCGGCATCAAGGTTTCGGCTTTGCCAAAACCTTGGACGCCGCTTCGCGGCGGGCATGGACCGCTGGGCATCCTATAGGTCCTCACACCCCGTGCTTGACCCGCACCGCCTCCTCAGCCGTCTTCGCGTCGTTCCAGCGGTCCATGTCGCCCACCAGATAGCCGGTGATCCGGCGGATTCGGCTGAACTTCTGGGGCCGCAGCGTGTAGGCCAGGTCCACATAGTCCCCGTCCACATGGATCTCCAGCGCCTCCAGCTGGTCGTGGGGATACTTCCGGCAGGCTCGGGCGACATAGGCGTCCTGCTCCCCGCGGGACAATGTCCCGCCCGTAACGGTAACCTTCATGGCAATTCCTCCTAAAAAAGACGGCAGAATCTGTTGAGTCTGCCTATTTACATGGTTTTGAAAAGAGTATAGCATGGAACCTGCGCAAAGTCTGTTGCGCATGCAACATTTCGGGAATTTATCACAATATATGGGGCAGTTTATGGACAGCAGACACAAGATTATGAATTATCGCGCTTTTCCCATCTTCCGGGACATCAGCGGCGCCAGCATCCAGCGCATGCTGGACTGCTTCCATGTGCGGCAGGCTGAATATGCGCCGGGCAGCGTGATGCGGGAGTACGGCGGCGGCAGAAGGGACGTGGGCATCGTCACCGAGGGGACGGCGGACCTGGTGCGCATCGACTACGGCGGCACCCGCACCATCCTGGAGCATCTGGAGGCGGGCGGCATCTTCGGGGAGGTCCTGGCTTTCACGGCGCAGACCGGGGATAGTGTCAGCGTGGTCACCGAAACCGGATGCCGGGTGATGTACATGGATTACGCCCACATTATGAAGCGGTGTGAAAACGCCTGCCTTCACCACAGCCAGCTGGTACAAAACCTTTTCGCCCTGGTCACCGACCAGATGCAGCAGATGGGGCGGCGGGTGGAAGTCCTCAGCCGCCGGAGCATCCGGGAGAAACTGCTGTGCTACTTCTCCATCCAAGCGGTGGACGGGCGGCTGACGCTGCCCTTCACCTTCAGCGCCCTGGCCGACTACATCGGCTCGGACCGCAGCGCCATGATGCGGGAGCTGAAAAAGCTCCGGGAGGAGGGACTGGTGGAGGTGGAGGGGCGCAGGATCACCCTGCACCTTCAGCGGCAGGCGGGCTGAGCTCTGTCTCCCGGGAAGCGCTTGCCATAAAGAAACCGCAGGGCGGCCGGAAATCCGGCCGCCCTGTCCCGCCTCCCGGGGATTCTCTGTGTCTAACCGGAAAGACCGTTGTATTTTTACAGAAGGCATGGTACAATGAATCCACGCAGAAATTCCCCGGAAGGGGACCATTCAGGAGGAGAAAGGAACGGCTATGTATCGAATCGTCAAAAAGCGTGTTCTGAATCCCACGGTAACCATGATGGAGATCGAAGCCCCCATCGTGGCCCGGAAGGCGGAACCGGGACAGTTCATCATCCTGCGGGTGGATGAGAACGGGGAGCGCATCCCCCTGACCATCGCGGCCTATGACCGGGAGAGGGGCACTGTGTCCATCATTTTCCAGATTGTGGGCGCCACCACGGAGAAGCTCAACCACAAAAACGAGGGGGATTTCATCCAGGACTTCGTGGGCCCCCTGGGGAAAGCCACGGAGACAGAGGGCCTGCGCCGGGTAGCCGTGGTGGGCGGCGGCGTGGGCACCGCTATCGCCTATCCGGTGGCGAAAAAGCTCCACGACGAGGGCTGCCATGTGGACCTGATCGTGGGCTTCCGAAACAAGGACCTCATCATCCTCAAGGAGGAGTTTGAGGCCGCCTCCACCAACCTCATCATCGGCACCGACGACGGGTCCTACGGCAAGAAGGCCCTGGTCACCGACCTCTTGAAGGAACAGATTGACGCCGGCGTGCAGTATGACCGGGTCATCGCCATCGGTCCGGTGATCATGATGAAGTTTGTCTGCGCCCTGACCAAGGAGTACAACATCCCCACGGTGGTGAGCATGAACCCCATCATGATCGACGGCACCGGCATGTGCGGCGGCTGCCGTCTCACCGTGGGCGGGGAGACGAAGTTCGCCTGTGTAGACGGCCCGGAGTTCGACGGACACCTGGTGGACTTCGACGAGGCCATGGCCCGGGGCGCCATGTACAAGGATTTTGAGCGGCACGCCTACGAGGAGACGTGCAACTTGTTCAAGCAGGAGGTGCAGTGAGATGGCGGCGAATATGAGTCCCAAGAAAAACCCCATGCCCCACCAGGACCCGGTGGTCCGGGCCGGAAACTTCAACGAGGTGGCCCTGGGCTATACCAGGGAACAGGCCATGGACGAGGCTACCCGCTGCCTCCACTGCAAGAACATGCCCTGCGTCAGCGGCTGCCCGGTGCAGATCCATATTCCGGAGTTCATCGCCAAGGTGGCCGAGGGCGACTTCGAGGGGGCCTATCAGATCATTGCCGCCGACAGCGCCCTGCCCGCCGTGTGCGGCCGGGTCTGCCCCCAGGAGACACAGTGCGAGTCCAAGTGCGTCCGGGGCATCAAGCACGAGAGCGTGGGAATCGGCCGGCTGGAGCGGTTTGTGGCCGACTGGCACAACGAGCACAACACAGAGCAGCCCGTGCGTCCCGCCTCCAACGGCCACAAGGTGGCCGTCATCGGCTCGGGGCCTGCGGGCCTCACCTGCGCCGGGGACCTGGCCCGGAAGGGCTATGAGGTGACGGTGTACGAGGCGCTGCACCTGGCCGGCGGCGTGCTGGTATACGGCATCCCGGAGTTCCGTCTGCCCAAGTCCATCGTCCAGAAGGAGGTGGACGGCCTCAAAAGCCTGGGGGTGAAGATCGAGACGAATGTTGTCATCGGCCGGGCCATCACCATTGACGAGCTCATGGAGGAGTTCGGGTTTGAGGCCGTGTTCATCGGCTCCGGCGCCGGCCTGCCCATGTTCATGCACATTCCCGGGGAGAACCTGAAGGGCGTCTACTCCGCCAACGAGTTTTTGACCCGCATCAACCTGATGAAGGCCTACCGGGAGGGGGCGGACACCCCCATCATGGACCTCCGCGGCAAGGAGGTGGCCGTAGTGGGCGGCGGCAACGTGGCCATGGACGCGGCCCGCTGCGCCAAGCGCCTGGGGGCCAATGTCCACATCATCTACCGCCGCAGCGAGGCGGAGCTTCCCGCCCGTGCCGAGGAGGTGGAGCACGCCAAGGAGGAGGGGATCATCTTCAAGACCCTCACCAACCCCACGGCGGTGCTGGGCTACAACAACCCGGACGACAAGCGGGACCCGAAAAACGGCTCTGTGTCCGGCATCCGCTGCGTGGAGATGGAGCTGGGTGAGCCCGACGACTCCGGCCGCCGCCGCCCCATCGTCAAGGAGGGCAGCGACTTTGAGATGGCCATGGACTGCGTCATCATGGCCCTGGGCACCAGTCCCAATCCTCTCATCAAGTCCACCACCAAGGGTCTGGAGATCAACCGGCGGGGCGGCATCATCGTCAACGAGGAGGGCCTCACCAGCCGGGAGGGGGTCTATGCCGGGGGCGACGCCGTCACCGGCGCGGCCACGGTGATCCTGGCCATGGGTGCCGGCAAAACCGCCGCCAAGGCCATTGACGAATATCTGCGCAAGCAGTAAGCGGGGGCAGGCATTCCCCGCGGCGCCCATAACAACACAAGGGGCTGGGGTCCCGCCTTTCCGGCGGCGCCCCAGCCCCTGTTCTGTTTTCCGGCACCGGTTTCCCGCGTCACACCCGGCGCCAGGAGGCGCCCTCCTTGGTGTCGGTGACCTCGATCCCCTTCGCTTTCAGCTCATCCCGGATGCGGTCGGCCTCGGCGAAGTCCCTGGCCTTCTTGGCCTGGGCGCGCCGGAGGACCAGCGCGTCGATCTCCGCGTCCCCCTCGCCGGTGATGGTGAAGCCGCCGTCCGCCGTGGCGGTCTGGGCCTTGGCCTGTTCGGCGCGCAGGGCGTCCGCCTTCTCCAGCAGGCTCAGGCTCAGCACGCTGTCAAAGCTCTCCAGGATGGCCCGCTTGGTGGCGTCGCTCACCTGGGCCTTCAGGGCGTCATAGAGCAGGGTGACACCCATGGAGGTGTTCAGGTCGTTGCCCACCTGCTGGAGGAATTTCTCTTTGTAGGATGCCACCGCATCCTGGTCTGCCTCCCCCTCCGGCGAGAGGGCGGCGATGCGCCGCAGGAGCTTCTGATAGGCCCCCTGGGCGTTGGTCAGGTTCTCCCAGGAGAACACCAGGCTCTTGCGGTAGTGGCTCTGGAGACAGAAGAAGCGGTAGCTCAGGGGATCATAGCCCTTCTCCTCCAGGAGGGAGACGGTGAGGAACTCTCCGGAGGACTTGCTCATCTTCCCGGAGGTGGTGTTCAGGTGGTGGACATGGAACCACTGCTTGCACCAGGGGTGGCCCAGGTAGCTCTCGGACTGGGCGACCTCGTTGGTGTGGTGGGGGAAGGCGTTGTCGATGCCGCCGCAGTGCAGATCCAGATATTCCCCGTTGTACTTCATGGAGATGCCGGAGCACTCGATGTGCCAGCCCGGGTAACCCACGCCCCAGGGGGAGTCCCACTTGAGGGCCTGGTCCTCGAACTTGGACTTGGTGAACCAGAGGACGAAGTCGTTTTTGTTGCGCTTGTTGGTGTCCTCCTCCACGCCCTCCCGGACGCCCACGGCCAGGTCCTCCTCGTCGTGGTCGTTGAAGATATAATAGCGCTGAAGCTTGCTGGTGTCGAAGTACACGTTGCCCCCGGCCAGATAGGCGTACCCCTTCTCAATGAGGGAAGAAACGATCCTGATATACTCGTCGATGCAGCCGGTGGCGGGCTGGACCACGTCGGGGGTCTTGATGTTGAGCTTGGCGCAGTCGGCAAAGAAGGCGTCGGTATAGAATTTTGCGATCTCCATGACGCTCTTGTGCTCCCGCTTGGCCCCCTTGAGCATCTTGTCCTCGCCGGTATCCGCGTCGCTGGCCAGATGGCCCACGTCGGTGATGTTCATGACCCGGTGGACATCGTATCCCTCGTAGCGGAGGAACTTCTCCAGCACATCCTCCATGATGTAGGACCGGAGGTTGCCGATGTGGGCAAAATGGTACACCGTGGGGCCGCAGGTGTACATCTCCACACGGCCGGGGGTGTGGGTGGTGAATTCAGCCTTTTTATGGGTGGCGGAGTTGTAGAGGTACATAGTATCAGGTTCCTTTCTCTTCCTGTAATCTTCGTTCCAATTCCTCGATACGCCGGTTCAGCGCCCGGATCTCCTCCAGCACCGGGTCCTCCACGCTGGTCTGATCCACCTCGTCGGCATAGGACCGGACCTTCTCTCCGTGGACGCGGACGATCTGGGCAGGCACACCCACGGCGGTGGCCCCCTCGGGCACCTCCTGGAGCACCACGGCGCCGGCGGCGATGCGGGCGTTGTCGTGGATGGTGATGGGGCCCAGGACCTTGGCCCCGGCGCCGATCATCACGTTGTTGCCGATGGTGGGATGGCGCTTGCCCACGTCCTTGCCGGTGCCGCCCAGGGTGACCTGCTGATAGAGGAGGACGTCGTCTCCCAGCTCCGCGGTTTCCCCAATGACGATGCCCGTGCCGTGGTCAATGACCAGGCGGCGGCCGATGGTGGCGCCCGGGTGAATCTCAATGCCGGTCCAGAACCGGCACCACTGGGAGATCAGTCTGGCCAGAAAATAGGCATGCCAGCGGTAGAGGCGGTGGGCGATCCGGTAATAGATCGTGGCATGGACGCCCGTGTAGAGCAGGAAGATCTCCAGCTTGCTCCGGGCGGCCGGGTCCCGCTTCTGATAAGCGGTGAGGGTTTCAGAGAGCATACACACAAGGTTTCCTTTTCCACTTAGGATTCCATCCGAGCGGACAGGATATGCTGCGAGCGGGACCCTGGAAAACAAAAACGCCCTCTGCCCACGGGGCAGAGAGGCGTCCATCACGCGGTTCCACTCTCCTGTTTCACTCGTCAAGCCGGTATCGCAGCTCACGCGGAGGGCATTACCCCTCCCACTCCCGGGCGCACCTTCCCCGCTGCCGGCGCAGGACGGCTTTCAGCCGGTGACCGTCCCTCTCTGCGTGCCTGTGCTGCCGGTACTCTTCCCGTTCACAGTGGCTTTCCAACAGTATTATATTACCAAGGGCCGCCCGCCGTGTCAAGCACTTTGCGTCTGGCGGACCGCGGGCGTTTTTCTTCCGGCTGCTTTTCGTTAGATCTTGCAAAATTTTGAAAAATCCGCTACAATAGAATGTAGCAATTTCAACAACAGCCAACGAAGGGAAAGGAGGCCCCCATGAAAACCTACGAAGTCGTCAAGGAAGTCTACAACCCCTGCGCCCCGGATGCCAAGGAATTTCTGGAACTGGAGCTGGAGGACCCCATCGCCTATGTCACGGATCTCTACAAAAACGACAAGTCCGCGGAGATCTCCTCCAGCGAGAAGGACGGCACGCTGATCGTGGAGGTGGTCTGCGAGGCCGCCCAGCGCCACCGCTATACCTTCAGCGAGGTGTAACCCATAGAACCCACGGGGAGGGGCGCCAGGGCGCTCCTCCCCACTGTTCCGCCCCGCGGCGGCATTCTCCCTGTCGAGGTGATTTCCATGTCTCTGGACCGCTCCCTGCTGGAACAGCAGATGGCGCAGCTGCCCATTGTGCAGTACGAGTTTTTCCCCACGGCGGCGCTGAAATTCTCCGAAAAGGTCCGCCACATCTGCCGCGCCGAGTGCCCGCAGTACGGCAAGTCCTGGGCCTGTCCCCCGGCGGTGGGGCCGGTGGAGGAATGCAGGAAACACTGTCTCTCCTACCCCAACGCCCTGCTGATCACCTCCCTCTCGGAGGTGACGGACATCGCGGATATGGCCCAGACCCTGTCCACCCGGGAGGAGCACGAGGAGTTGACCCGGCAGGTCCGGGACCTGTTCCGCGCCCAGGGGATCGAGCCCTTTGTCCTCTCCACCGAGTCCTGCGCCATCTGTGCCCGCTGCGCCTATCCGGACGGCCCCTGCCGCTTTCCGGAGAAGATGTTCCCCTGTGTGGAGAGCCAGGGCATCCTGGTGACAGACCTGGCGGAGCAGTTCGGCATTGACTTCCAGGCCGGGGGGAACCTGGTCACCTGGTTCAGTCTGCTGCTCTACGGCTAAAGCTGGATGCGGCGGACCAGAATGGCCGCCACCGCGCCGATGCACACCCCCGCCAGCACGCCGGAGGCCAGCAGCACCGGCAGGTAGTAGACCATGGAGGCGCTGCCCAGCACAGCCGCCGCCACGGCGATCTGGCCCAAGTTGTGGCACACCGCCCCGGCCACGCTGACGCCCAGCAGGGAGAATTTCCCGGTCTTTCGCAGCAGCGTCATCACCACAAGGCTCAGTACCGCCCCGGCCAGACTGTACCACAGGCTGTAGGCGTTGCCGAAGGTGAGGGACACCAGCGCCACCCGCAGCAGGGACAGTCCCCAGGCCGCCCGGGTACCGATGCGGTACAGGGTAAAAATCACCGCCAGGTTGGCCAGTCCCAGCTTCACCCCCGGAACCGTCACCGACCACGGCACCAGCTGCTCTACCCAGGAGAGCGTCATGGCCAGGGCCAGCAGCAGGCCCATGGCCGCTATTTTTTTTGCCCGCATTTCGCCTTGCCTCCTATCCCGCCGCGATATCCACACCGCTGTCCGTCCCGCCCACGATCCGGATCTCCAGCCGGTGGGGCAGACAGATGATGCTCTCCCCTGCCCGGCTCACCGCTCCGGTCCTGACGCAGGTGTGGTCGCCGCAGTTGGCGTCCACCACGGCGGCCTCACCGTCCCGGATCTCCAGTACATTGTAGTCTCCCTCTCCGATTGTGACGGTCCGGTCCTCGTCCAGATCGTACCGGGCGATCTCCTCCCCGTCCTGGAGCACCAGGACGCTGCCGCCCTGCTCTCCCGGCCCGAGGGCCAGTCCCAGCGCCGCTGCCGCCAGCAGGATTCCGGCAATCAGAATCAGGTCCATGGCGCGCCTGCCCACAGCGCCCCCTCCTTTCCTTTTGACCGATTATACCAGTCCCGGCCTCTCCGCGCAAGCGCTGCCAGTCAGAAAGGGCCCTCCGCCTGATTCCAGGCGGAGGGCCCTCTTTCCTCTCGATCTCTGCCGCAGGCTCAGTCGGTGATGATCCGGCGGGCGCCCACATAATATGTATCAAAATAGCTCTCGCTGAGATAGCTGACCTTCACATATCCGGTGCGGCTGGAGGTGGCGTGGACAAACTGTCCGCCGCCGATATAGATTCCCACGTGGCTGGCCGCCTTGGTGGAGACGCTGGGGTCCCGGAAGAACACCAGGTCGCCCATCTGCAGAGCGTCCCGCTCCACGCTGACCCCGCAGTCCAGCTGGTCGCTGGCGGTGCGGGCGATGGAGTAGCCGAACTGCTTGTACACATAGCTGGTAAAACCGGAGCAGTCAAACCCGCTGGGAGACGCTCCGCCGTAGACATAGGGGGCGCCGATGTGGGTGCAGGCCTCGTCCACCACACTGGCCTTGAGCTCGTGGCTCTCCATGGAGTAGGTTTCGGCGGCATCCTCCGCCGCTTCATCCACCAGCTGGATGTAATCCTTGTGGAGATACGCCGTGGCGCCGTTATAGGAGATGGTATACCAGTCCCCCTCCTCGCCGGTGAGTTCCACCACGGCGCCGTTATAAAACTTGCCAAGGATCTCCGTCTCGGTGCTGGGACCGGAGCGGATGTGCAGGGCATCGGCGGTCACCTTGCCGGAGGTCCCCTCCGCGGCGGCCACCATCACGCTCAAGAGCATGGCGGTGCAGACGACAAGCAGCAGTTTCATCATCAGTCTCGGCAGTACACGCATGGGTCGGCTCCTCTCTATCTTTCGTAACGTCCGTAGCTTCTCTTCTGAAAATCCTCTCTTACTTGCCGCTGAGGGCCCGCTCCAGCCACACGGAGCCAAAGTCCATGGCGGAGTAGAGGCTGTCCTTCTCCGTCTTCTTCACGATGCGGTCCCGGCTTCTGAGATTCTGGGCCGTGAGCTGAAGCTCCACGGAAACCTTGGTTGCCACATCCAGGTCCTGGACCTTTTTGCTCTCCCGCACCTGCATGAGAATGATATAGGGGTCCGCCATGGACCCGTAATAGATCATGTTTCCAACACGGCGGAGTGGACGGCCCTTATACATCAGGCCCTCCGTCTTCTGGGCTGCTGCCATGTTCGTAACACTCCTTTCAAAGCGGTAACAAATTGTAACCAAATTGTAACATTCCATCTTCCATCTGTCAACCCCCACTTTTTCTCCGGGTCCGGAGGGGCCGGATGGGGCTTTGCTTTTCCGAAAATCCATGGTATGATAGGGGTAATTCTCCACCCAACGACAGTGAAAAGGAGCATTGCCATGGACAAAGCCGCACGCAGCCGAAAAACGCTGTTTCAGCCGCGGGGCATTCCGCCCCTGGGAGACGCCGTCTCCCTGGCCCTGCAGCACCTGGTGGCCATGATTGTGGGGTGCGTCACGCCGGCCATTATCATCTCCAACGCCATCGGTCTGCCTCAGTCCGACCAGGTCCTGCTGATCCAGGCCTCCCTAGTGATGTCCGCCGTGTCCACCCTGCTGCAGCTCTTCCCCATCGGCGGGCGGTTCGGCTCGGGGCTGCCGGTGATCCTGGGCGTCAGCTTTGCCTACGTCCCCAGCATGCAGGCCATCGCCGCCGGCG
>CALXDE010000144.1 GCA_944386965.1 uncultured Oscillospiraceae bacterium | reverse complement strand
TGGAGGTGAAAACAAGAATGCCTAACGCAAAAGTTCTGAGCGAAAAGCAGGCGATTGTGGCTGCCCTGACCGACAAACTCCAGAACGCCGCTGCCGGTGTGCTGGTGGACTACAAGGGCATCACCGTTGCCGAGGACACGGCTCTGCGTGCCGAGCTGCGCAAGAACAACGTGGAGTACGCTGTCGTGAAGAACACCCTGCTGCGCTTTGCCGTGGACAACGTCGGCATGAACGAGCTGGATGGCCTGCTCAACGGTACCACCGCTCTGGCTATCTGCCACGATGATCCCGTGGCCCCGGCCCGTGTCATCAGCGACTTCGCCAAGAAGCTGCAGGATAAGTTCGAGATCAAGGGCGGTTTCATGGAAGGCAAGGCTGTCTCCATGGATACCATCCAGGCGCTGGCCGCCATCCCCGCGCTGCCGGTGCTGCAGGCCCAGGTCCTGGGCACCATGCTGGCGCCCATCACCGGTTTGGCTTTTGTCCTCAAGCAGATCGCCGAGAAGCAGGGCGCTCCCGCCGAGGAAGCCGCTGCTGAGGCTCCCGCCGCCGAGTAAGACCGGCAGACAACATCATTTTATTTTGAACCACATCTGATTATTAGGAGGTTTACTACAATGGCTAGTGAGAAAGTTACCGCTATGATCGAGGAAATCAAGGCCCTGACCGTTCTGGAGCTCAGCGAGCTGGTGCACGCTCTGGAGGAGGAGTTCGGCGTGTCCGCCGCCGCTATGGCCGCTCCCGCCGCTGGTGGCGCCGCTGCCCCCGCCGCTGAGGAGAAGACCGAGTTCGACGTGGTCCTGGCCGGTTTCGACGCCGCCGCCAAGATCAAGGTCATCAAGGTTGTCCGCGAGATCACCGGCCTGGGCCTGGGCGAGGCCAAGGCTTTCGTGGAGAGCGCTCCCAAGGCTGTCAAGGAGGGTGTCTCCAAGGACGAGGCCGAGGAGCTGAAGAAGAAGATGGAAGAGGCCGGCGCCAAGGTCGAGCTGAAGTAAGCTTTTTCCGTTTTGTTCTTGTCCCGCTCAAAACGGACAGAACATCCCTGAAAATCGACGCAAAAGGACCCAAGGTAACCGAATTACCTTGGGTCCCTTTTTTATTTTCATTGACCATATGGCATGCGCCGCCCCCCAAGATTTCGTGTTTTCCATTCTTTTGTCGTTCCGCCCGTTCGTATTTTGACTGCTGAAATTCGTGGACAAGATGACGATGTGGAATGGGATAATGACACGTTATCGATTGGACGTGGCTCTCCCCTGGACGGGGAAAGGCCTTTTTTGCCCTTCCCCATCTCTTGTTCCGGAAAGGCCGCATGCAGGGCTCTCCAGAACCTTATGCGGGCTCAGAAGGCCCTGGCCTCCACCACAGCCCTAATGGGACACAGGGCGGCGGAGAATTGCGCAGGGCGGCTTTGCCGACCTTTGAGCATCAGATGCCGAAGGGCGGAGCGACCAACGGGAGCGGAACCCAAAAACGAAAGGACATCCATTCACTTGCCCCGCGCTCGATGAAATCGGGTCCCCATCCGGCCCTGACCGGATGGGGCGGACGCCGTGGCCGCGGCGCTGATTCTGGAGGGGTATCTCACCTTCCTCCGGAGCAGGGGCTAGCGCGGCCGGTAAAGCGGGGGGCTTCGCATCGAAACAGGGAGGGGCTGTCCCCACGGGGACAACCCCTCCCTTGTCCTGATGCTCCGCGCTATGCCTCGTCCCAGGGGACGTCCGCACCGTCCGCGCTGTCCGACGGGGAGGCGGCGCTGTTTTTCATCTGCAGCTCCTGCCACTGTTCCTTGGTGATGAGGACCTGCCGGGGTTTGCTGCCCTCGAAAGGCCCCACCACGCCCCGCTCCTCCATCTGGTCCACCAGACGGGCGGCCCGGGAGTAGCCCAGCTTCAGCCGGCGCTGGAGCATGGAGACGCTGGCCATGCCGGTTTCCAGCACCACCTCCACGGCGGCGGGGAAGAGCTCATCCCCCTCCATCTCCTCCACGGCGGCGGTGGTGCTGCCGTCATAGCGGTCTTTCTTGCCGCCGCCCTTCTCCTTCTCGGCCATGGCTTCCTCGATCTTCTGCATGACCTCGTCGGAGTAGTCCGCCTCGCCGGACTGCTTGACATAGTCCACCACCCGCTCGATCTCCTCCGGGGTGATGAAGCAGCCCTGGACCCGGCGGGGCTTGCCCTCTCCCAGGGGCGCGTAAAGCATGTCGCCCCGGCCCACCAGCTTTTCCGCGCCGGGGGTGTCCAGGATGATCCGGGACTCCAGACTGGAGGCCACCGCAAAGGCGATGCGGCTGGGGATGTTGGCCTTCATCAGGCCGGTAATCACGTCGGCGGAGGGCCGCTGGGTGGCGATGACCAGGTGGATGCCCGCGGCACGGCCCATCTGGGCTACCCGGCAGATGGACTCCTCCACCTCCTTGGCGGCCACCAGCATCAGGTCCGCCAGCTCATCGATGACCACCACCACGGTGGGCATCTTCTTCACGCCCTCCTTCTGACCGGCCAGGGCGTTGTACTCCTCCAACTTTTTCACGCCGTTCTCGGAGAAGGTCTTATACCGCTTCATCATCTCATATACGGCCCACTGGAGGGCTCCGGCGGCCTTCTTGGGATCGGTGACCACCGGGATGAGCAGGTGGGGGATGCCGTTATAGGGGGCAAGCTCCACCATCTTGGGGTCCACCATGATGAAGCGGACCTCCTCCGGGGTGGACTTGTAGAGCAGGGAGACGATGAGGCTGTTGGTACAGACGGACTTGCCGGAGCCGGTGGTGCCGGCGATGAGCACGTGGGGGAGCTTGGCGATGTCCCCCACGATATTCTGATTGGCGATGTCCCGGCCCACGGCAAAGGCCACGCAGGACTTGTGGGAGACGAAGGTCCGACTCTCCAGCACGTCCCGCAGCAGCACCGGGGAGACATGCTTGTTGGGCACCTCGATCCCCACCACGGAGATTTTGTCCGGCACCGGGGCGATCCGCACCCCGCTGGCGCCCAGGGCCAGGGCGATATCGTCAGAGAGATTGGTGATCTTGGAGAGCTTCACGCCCTGATCCAGGACGAACTCATACCGGGTGACGGCGGGCCCCCGGATCACATCGCCGGGGGTGGCGTCCACGCCGAAGCTGGTGAGCGCGTCCGCCAGACGCTGGGCGTTGACGCGCAGTTCGGCCCCGGCCTCAGTGGGATTGCCCTGGCCGCTTTGATTGAGCAGGGTGATGGGCGGATAGCTGTAATCCGCCTCTGTCTCCGCCAGGGAGGCGCCGATCTCCGCGGACACCTGCGCGGCGGCCTGTTCCACCTCTGCCTTGGCGTCGGCCCGGCGGGGTTTGGCGGGGGGCTCCTGAACCTCCGGGACAGGTGAGGCCTGCCGGCTGGAAGCAGATGCCTGAGACACTGTAATGGGCTTTTCCTGTACAGGTTCAGGAGACGCTTTGGACGGGGTGCCCCGCTCCAGAAGCGTGTCGTCCACAAAGGGAGAGTCCATGGTGAGCTCCGCCGGTTCCTCCCGCCGGGGCGGTTCCTCGGTGAGGACCTGGTCCGGTGTGCGCTGATCTCTCGACTTTTGGCGGAAAAAGCCCTTGAGAATGCCGGGGCGCTTTTTCTCCGGCGTGTCGTCCAGGGGAATGTCGATGCGGGGGTGATCCTGGGGGGGCGCCGGACGCTCCGGCGCGGAGGCAGTGGGATCGGCGGGGCGGTCCGGCGTGGGCTTGTCCTCCGCCGCGTAGGCCAGACGCTCCCGCTGCTGCCACCGCCGCCAGAGAGCGGCGATGGCCTGGTGGAACACCACGGCCAGCAGCGCCAACAGGATGACAAAGAAGAGGACTGTGGCGGCGATTTTTCCGAAAACGGCCCGGAATCCATGGGCCAGAAGGCCGGCCAGTACGCCGCCGGACTGAAGCTGGACGCCGGTGGTCCACATGCGGGGCAGGATGCCCACGCTGGAGGCGAACGTCACCTTGCACAGCAGCAGATGGCAGACGCTCCCCAGAGCCAGAGGGACCAGCAGGGTGCAGACCGTCCGCAGCGCCACGGGCCGTCCCCGGTGGAGCAGCAGGATGTACGCCGCCACCGCCAGGGCCGGAGCCATCAGGTAGTAACCCCAGCCCACCAGCCCCTTGCAGCAGGTGGGCAGCAGGGCGATCAGCCACCCGTCAGTCTCAAAGTAGCCCACCGCCACGCACAGCGCCAGCAGCAGGCAGACCACCCCGCCTATCTCCCGCCGGACAGGGCGCTTGGCCGGCGCTTTTTTGGAGCCGGGGGATGCGGGTTTGCCCTTCCCCTTGGCAGCTGGTTTCTTTTGTGTCGTAGCCATATGTCTGCACCTCTTGTTTTTCCGATGTAAAGGGTCAAGCCAACCCGGGGCGGTTATTGCAGCGCCGTCAGCACCAGAGTCACCGCGCCCGCGGCCCAGCAGTAGTAAGCGAAGGCGCCGAATTTGACCCCAGCGGCGCTCTGCCCCGCCGGGGGCCCCAGAATTTTTTCATCCTCGGGGCAAATGAATTGCCCCTGCGGCAAGATTTTGCTGCGCAAAATGCTTGGACGCCGTGCGGCGGCGGCAAATTCGGCCCTGCTTTTTACTGCAATGCTGTCAGAACCAGGGTCACCGCGCCCGCGGCCCAGCAGTAGTAAGCGAAGGCGCCGAATTTGCCCTTGTTGGCCACCAGCCGCACCAGGGCGATGGAGAGATAGCCGGACACCGCCGCGGTCAGCACGCCAACGGCGTACACGGGCAGCAGAGAGGTATCAATGCCGCCGGCGGCGATCACATCGCTGATCTCCAGAATATTGGCCCCCAGCACCGCCGGGATGGACAGCAGAAAGGCAAAACGCACGGCGAACTTCCGCTCAAAGCCTCGGAAACACCCGGCACAGATGGTCATGCCCGAGCGGGAGATCCCCGGCACCGTGGCGATGGCCTGGCCCACACCCACCAGCAGCGCGTCCAGCATGGTGGCAGTCTTGGCGGTCTTTTTCCCCTTGCGCACCCGGTCGCAGGTGAACAGCAGCCCGCCGGTCACCAGCAGCGCCGCGCCGATGAAATAGGTGTTGCTGTTGAGACTCTCCACAAACTCCTGCACCGGCAGCACCGCAAACAGGGGAAGGGTCCCCACCACCAGCATCAGAATGAGCCGCCGGGCCGGAGGCACCGGGGTAGGCGTCTGGCGGCGGGCGATGTCCCGGACCCCCAGGAAAAATTCCACCACCATCTCCTTGATGTCGCCCCAGTAGGCCACGAATACGGCAAACAGGGTCCCCAGGTGGAGGAGAATACTGAAAAACACGTCATCCACGCCATCGATGCTCAGATGAAACAGGTTCTGGGCGATGGCCAGATGGCCGGAGCTGGAGATGGGGAGAAATTCCGCCACCCCTTGAATCAATCCCAATACAAACGCAGATATCAGCGACACGCTTGCGCCTCCTCATACATAATCAAACTACAGTATAGCACAACCCGCAGGCCATTGCCAGATTTTTTTGCCGGATGCTCCGGATGACGCGGCCCCTCGGGAAAAAAGGGCTGCCCTGGCAGCCGGAGGGCGCGGCACCCTCGGGACTGCCAGGGCAGGGGAGCGGTACGCGGACGCGCGGCCCGCGCCGGTCAGATGTCCAGAGCGGCGTGGTAGCCCTGGTAGACGGCGTTGGTGATATTGGAGACACGGGCGCAGTCGCCGATCTCCCGAACAAAGGGGGCGCTGCCCCGCAGCTCGTCCACATCGGCGCGGTTGGCGCGCTGTCCCACGGCGCAGATCACCGTCTCGCCGGGAATCAGGACCTCCTTGCCCTGACCATCCCGGCAGAGAAGCCCCTCCGCCGTCACCTTCAGACCTGTGAGGCCTGTGTAGGCGGTGGTGTACTGCTCCACCTGCTTCATCAGGATGGGGCGGTGGCGGACATTGGCGTCCGGGGCCAGGGTATCCCGCATCTCCACCAGGGAAACCTTCTTGCCCTCCATGCCCAGGTGGACCGCGCACTCGCAGCCGGCCAGACCGCCGCCCAGCACCACGACGCTGTCGCGGACCTTGTCCTTTTCCAGGTAGTAGTTGTTGACCACCACCACATTGTCCCCGTCAATGCCGGGGAGGGGCGGGACAATGGGCTTGCTGCCCACGGCGATGATCAGCGCGTCGGCCTTCTCCTCCTGCACCAGCTGGGCGGTGGCCGGGGTGTTCAGGCGGACCTCCACCCCCTCCAGCTCCATCTGCCGGGCCAGGGTCAGCCCCAGCTGATACATCTCATATTTGAAGGGGATGGCCTGCTCGCTCTTGAGGATGCCGCCCAGTTCTCCGGATTTCTCGCACAGGATCACCTGATGCCCCCGCTGGGCGGCGGTGACGGCGGCCTTCATGCCGCCCACGCCTCCGCCGGCGACGATCACCTTCTTGCGCCGGGCGGCGGGGGTGACCTCCATCCCCTCCACCTCACGGCCGATCAGGGGATTGACGCTGCACCGGCGCGTGCCGGTGGTGGGGCGCTCGGCCATGCAGGTGAAGCAGCGCAGACAGCGGACGATCTCGTCCTCCCGACCGCCCATGACCTTCTCGGGCAGGAAGGGGTCGGCCAGCAGGGCGCGGCCCATGTAGATCACGTCCGCCTGGCCGCTGGCCAGGATCTCCTCCATCTGAGCGGGATCGTTCAGCGCGCCGATGGTGGCCACCGGCTTGGAGACATGCTTCTTGATCTCGGCTGCCAGATGGACATTGACCCCATGGGGGCTGAACATGGGGGGATGGGTGTTGAAGAACCCAAACTGATAGGACCCGGCCGACACGTGGATCAGGTCCACCAGATCCTCCAGAGCCTGGGCGATCCGCACCCCGTCCTCCAGAGTATAGCCGCCGTCGAACAGCTCCGAGCCGCTCATGCGCATTTCCACGGGGAAGCTGGGGCCCACCGCGTCCCGCACGCGCTGGAGGACCCGGCGGGCAAAGCGCAGCCGGTTTTCAAAGCTGCCGCCGTATTCATCGGTGCGGTGGTTGAAATAGGGGGAGAGGAACTGGTTGATCAGCCAGCTGTGGCCGCAGTGGACCATCACCATCTGGAAGCCGGCCCGCTTGGCCAGGGTGGCAGCCTCGCCATAGGAGGCCACGATCTCGTCGATCTGTTCCACGGTCAGCGCCTGAACGGGGATGCCGTCGGGCCGCACGCAGTCGCTGGGACCATACTGCTTGAGGGAGCGCTTCTTCTCCTTATCCACCAGATAGGTGCCCGCGTACTGCCCGGAGTGGCTCAGCTCCACACTGGGCACCGCGCCGTGCCGGGCGACGGCGTCGGCCAGGAAGGTCCAGCTGGCCAGATTGCCGGGGGTCTTGAGATCCAGATGAAACATATGGGAGGCGTCGGTGGCGGGGTGGACCACCAGCTCGCTGGCGGTGACCGCCGCCGCGCCGCCTTTGGCGCGCAGCTCATAGAATCCCGGTGTCCGGGGGCCGACACTGCAGTCGGCGGTGATGTCCGTGCCGCCCATGGGGGCGGAGAACATGCGGTTGCGGAAGGTAACGTTTCCAAGGGTAATGGGCTTGCAGAGATTTGGGAAGCGGTGCTCCATCGTACTCATCCTTTCCAAATATGTTGTGGCGGGGAAGCCCCATGCCCCGGCGGGTATGGGGGACAGACCGGCCGCCCGCCCGCGCGGGCGGAGAAACAGGCGGCCTGAAGGGGCCGGCAGGGGGATGGGAAGCGGGCCGGCGCCGCGGTCTTTCTCCATTATATCGCCATGTCAGGCCATATTACAAGTCTTTCCAGCTTCCTATTTTTGTGCTCCGGGGCGGAACTTTGTATCGGGCAGAACCATTTCCCCGCGCAGCATAGCGGCGGCGAGGCGGCAGATGCCCGGTTTTTATGACGCGCTGCCCCCGGAGGCGTCCGCCGTCTGTCCCGGCCGCTGGAGCATCTGGGCCAGGGTCCGACGCAGCAGCGCCGGATCGATGGGCTTGGAGATATGTCCGTTCATCCCCGCGGCTGCTGTGGCGGCGATGTCCTCGGAAAAGGCGTTGGCGGTCACCGCCAGAATCGGTATCGACCCGGCGTCGGGCCGGTCCAGGGCGCGGATGCTCCGGGCGGCCTCGCACCCGTCCATCTCCGGCATCTGCATGTCCATCAAAACAGCGTCGAAGCTGCCGGGCGCCGCCTCCTGGAAGCGCTCCACCGCCTCCGCGCCGTTCCAGGCCTGGGTCACCTGCACCCCCTGGGCCGAGAGCAGTTCCGTGAGGATCTCCATGTTGATCTCGTTGTCCTCCGCCACCAGAAGCCGCAGCCCGTCCAGGGAAAAGGCCGCGTCGTCCCCGGCCTGGGGCGCCGGTGACTCCTGCCGGGCGGCGGGGAAGGGAAGAATCACCGTGAAGGCGCTGCCCTGACCGGACTGGCTGTCCACATGGATCTCCCCGTTCATCAGGGACACCAGGCTCTTGGTGATGGACATGCCCAGCCCCGTCCCGGCGGCCTGGTGGGCGCTGAAGCGCATCTCTCGGGCGTAGGGCTCGAAGAGATGGGCCTGGAATTCCGGAGACATGCCGATCCCTGTGTCCGCCACCACAAATTTGTACTGGATGATGTCCCCCTGTTCCACAGCCTCCACCGCCACAGAGATGGAGCCGCCGGCGCTGGTGAATTTCAGCGCGTTGGACAGCAGGTTGTTGAGGATCTGCTGAATGCGGAAGGGGTCCCCCAGCAGCGGCGTGTCCAGCAGCCTGAGGTCGGTGGAAAAGGTTTTTCCGGCCGCCTCCGCCCGGATGCGGAAAGTCTCCAGACATTCGTCCAGACAGGTGCGCAGATCAAAGACCCGCTCGTCCAGCGTGACCTTTCCCTGCTCCATGCGGGACATATCCAGAATGTCGTTGATCAGCTCCAGCAGATACCGGCTGGAGGAGAGGATCTTTTGGAGATAGTCCTTCAGCCGCGGACGGTCGTCCAGATTCTGCTGGGCCAGGGCGGTCAGATTGATGATGGCGTTGAGGGGGGTGCGCATGTCGTGGGACATGTTGCTGAAGAAGCGCTGTTTGGACGCCTCGTTGCGCCGGGCCAGCTCCAGGGAATCCCGCAGCAGCTTGTGCTCCCGCAGCTGGCGCTGCTTCTCCTGCTCCACCTCCCGGAAGGAGAGAACTACCTCCTCCGGCAGCAGGGAGTCGTCAAACAGAACGCGGACGCTGACCCAGCGGTACTCCTCCCCGAACCGGCGCAGAAAATCCCCGCCGAAATCCCGGACCTGCTGCCGGACCAGCTCCCGGATGTTTTCACACGAGAGGCTGGTGGTAAAGTCCCGGTAGGCGTCGGCCTCGATGACTTCGCCGGCCACCCGCAGCAGCTCCTCGTAGGGACCGGAGGATGGAATCCGCTGGCGCACATAGTCCGACCCCTTGATCATCTCATAGGTTTCCTGCTCAAAATCCACCCGGTAGAGCGCGTAGTAGGTGTTGCCCAGGACCTGCACCGTCTCGTTGGAGCGCTCCATGCGCACGTTGAGCTCCAGGCCCCGCCAGGTCATCCACGCCACGGCCAGCAGGGAGAGGACGATGACCAGCGAGAAGGAGAAGGTGAACCAGTCGAAGCTGTCCAGGATGTTCCGGTAGGGAACCGTGACAATGGAATACCATCCATTGTCCATCCGCGTGTAGTACACCGCCCGGTTCTGCCCGTCCAGATCAACGACGCGGGCGTTGTAGCGGTCCAGCTCCCCGGCCTCGATCCGGACGATCAGGTCGTGGAGATAGCGCTGCATGACCTCCTCTGAGACGTCCAGATCCGTCTCCTGATAGATGATGGTTCCCGCCCGGTCGCACAGGAAGAAGGAGTTCCCCTCCGCCAGGTCCGTGGACGCGGAACCGAACTGAAGATGCTCGGGAAAGATGTCAAAGGCCATGACCGCCCCGCTCTGCCCCATCTGGGCGGCGGTGATCACCGGTTCTCCGGAGATGACATCCATATAGATGTCAGTAAATACGACTTCGCCCGGCGCGGCGGCGGCCTGCTGGTACCAGGGGGTGCCAGCCGCATCGTAGGCAGCGTCCCCCGGCCAGGGGTGGGCGGCCAGTATCTCGCCGTCCACTACCAGATAGGGGTCCACCACATGGTCGCCCAGGACCTGCGCCAGCCGTTGAAAATAAATGTCCAGCCAGCGCAGAAGCTCCTCCCGGTCCCTGCCCTCGGCAGCCAGCTGGTCCACCGTGGCGGTGCCGAAGGACAGCAGCGTCTCATACATGGCCAGACTGCCGCTCTCCTCGGACGCGTAGGTCCGGGAGAGGGCAGTACCTGTCTCGTAGGCGTTTTCCAGCAGCGCTACGCGGATCAGCAGCACCCCAGTCACGGCCAGCGCCAGCAGGATGAACAGGAATACCAGGTGCAGCCGCGTACCCTGCCAGAGCCGCCGTCTCCGCTCGGCCCGGGCCATGGGGCTACGCCTCCCGGATGGCCCGGCACACCGCCCGATAGAGGGGGGTGAGCTCCGCCATCCTGCGCTGGGCGGTGTCCTGGTCCGCGGCCCGCAGCGCGTTCACCAGGGCGGCGGAGCAGGTATAGAGCTCCGTCATGGAGAGATTTGCGCAGATTCCCTTGAGTGTGTGCGCCGCAGCCGCCGCGGACGCCTGATCCTCCGCGTCCATCGCCCGGCACAGCGCCTCATAGCTGCCGTCGTCCACAAACTTTCCCAGCAGCCGCTCCAGCAGCGCCTCGCTGCCCATTACCCGCTCCAGGGCGGCGTCCACGTCGATCCCGGCGGCGGTCAGGCGGTTTTTTCGCTCCTGTTCCATAGAATTTACTCCTTTCTCTGATACAGCGCGGCCAGTTCCGGCTCCACACGGAAAAAGCAATCCAGCATCCGGGGGTTGAATACGCCGCATTCGCCCTCCCGGATCATCTCCAGCACCCGCTCCCGGGGAAAGGCGTCCTTATACACCCGCTTGCAGCTGAGGGCGTCGTACACGTCGGCCAGGGAGACGATCTGGGCCCAGATGGAGATGTCGTCGCCCCGCAGCCCGTCGGGATATCCGCAGCCGTCCCACCGCTCGTGGTGGTGCCGGGCGATATCGCAGGCGTAGCGATAGGCCGCGTGGCGGCGCAGCTGGGGGATTCGGCTGAGAAGCTCGGCTCCCTGCACGGTGTGGGACTTCATGACCTCGAATTCCTCCCTGGTGAGGCGGCCGGGCTTGTTGAGAATGGCGTCGGGCACGGCGATCTTTCCCACGTCGTGCATGATGGAGGCCAGGGCGATCTGCTCGATCTCCTCGCCGGAGAGGTCCGCTCCCAGCTCGGTCCGGGACAGAAGCAGATGGGTGATGTCGTGGATGCGCCGGACGTGGTCGCCGGACTCCTGGCTGCGAAACTCGATGGCGGTGGACAGCGCCTCGATCATACCCTGGTTGAGCTGGATGATGGTGCGGGCCTGCTCCAGCAGATCCGCCTGCTGGGAGGCCACCACCCCCCGCAGCCGCCGCCTGGCCTGGAACAGCTCCACCACCGAGCGCACCCGCCGCAGCACCAGATAGGGGACCACGGGCTTGCTGATGACGTCCATCACTCCCAGCTCATAGGCCTCCCGGGTGACGCTGTCGCTGGCGTCGGCGGTGATGAGGAAAATGGGGAGGCGCTCCGGCACGCCGGCCTCCCGCAGATGCCGCAGCACCTGCAGACCGTCCATCTCCGGCATGACCACATCCAGCAGCACAGCGCACAGGGTGTCCTGCTCCGCCAGAATGGTCCGGAGTCCCTCCCGCCCGTTCTCCGCCTGTTCAATGGCGTAGTCTGTGGAGAAGAGGTGGGAGAGAATCTCCCGGTTGATCTCATCGTCGTCCACAATCAGGAGGGTGTTGCCCGTTTTGCGGTCCAAATTGCCGGTGGTTTCCAAAGAAATCGCCGCCTTTCTCTCGGTGTCGTTGCATGGGATGTCCCGCCTGGATATGTCCCGCCTCCGGCGCGGATCATCTTACAGTCAGTGTACCATACCCGGGCCCTTCTGACAAGGGACAGCCTTGGGGGGAGATCCAGTCCATTGGCCGCCGGGTCAGGGAGGGCAGAACAATGCCCGGGAAGCGGGCGTTCCGCTTCCCGGGCAAAAGGACGGCAAGACCGACGAAAGCCGGAGTTACAGGGTGGGCAGATCCGCCGGGTGGATCTCCCGTGAGAGCCGCCGCCAGAAGGGGATGAACAGAAGGATGGCCACAACCATGGCGCAGCAGTCGGCGATGGGCGTGGCCCACACGATGCCCTCGATCCCCACCAGGTGGTCCATCAGGAACATCAGGGGGATATCCAATCCGCCCTTGCGCAGCAGGGACAGGAGCAGCGGCTCGAGCTTCTTGCCCACGGACTGGAAAATGGTAATGCTGATCATCGTCACGGAAACCAGGGGGCCGGTGATACAGATGATGCGCTGGAAGAGCTGGCCGTAGCGCACGGTTTCCGCGTCGTCGATAAAGGCCCGGACGATCGGCGCGGCGCAGGTGAACAGCAGCACCGCGCAGGCCGTGGTGACCACGATGCTGTAGAGGAAGGTGGTCTTGATGGCGCCCATCATCCGGGGATAGTTCTTGGCGGAGAAATTGTAGCTGATCAGGGGCAGAGCGCCCTGGGACATGCCGTTGATAATGGCAAAGGTCAGCATATCCACCTTTTTTGCCACGCCGATGCCGGCCACAGCGGTGTTGGCGTAGGAAACCAGCAGACGGTTGAGGGTGACGTTGGAGGCCACCCCCATCAGATTCATGGCGCAGCTGGGGAGGCCCACCAGCAGCACTTCCCGGGGGATGCGCCGGCCCAGGGTGTAGTACTTGGGGTGCAGCGCCACGTCGGTGGAATCGCCCCGGCGGCGGATGAGCAGCAGGAAGTAGATGGTGGCGATCAGGTTGGAGAGCATGGTGGCGATGGCCGCTCCGGCCACTTCCAGCCCCAGAGGGAAGATGAAGATGGGGTCGAGAATCATGTTCAGCACGCCGCCCAGGGCCATGCCGAAGCTGGCCTGCTTGGAGTATCCCTCCGAGCGCACCAGATGGGCCAGCAGCTGGTTGAGGACTGTGGGTACGGCGCCGATGGTGGTGGTCCAGAGGAGGTACTGCTCACAGAAGCGATAGGTGTCCGCGTCGGCGCCGACGGCGGGCAGCAGGACGCCCCGCATGGCGTAGAGGGCGATGCCATAGAAAAAGGAGACGGCGATGGCGGTCCAGATGCTGAAGGCGGCGGTGCGCTTGGCCCGCTCGTGGTCGTGGAGCCCCAGGGACCGGGCCAGCAGGCTGGCCCCGCCGATGCCGAAGAGGTTGGCCAGACCCGTGAGGAACATGAACATGGGCATGCACAGGGAGACGGCCGCCACCTGGTTGGGGTCCCCCACCTGGCCGATGAAAAAGGTGTCCGCCATATTGTAAACAACGGTGATCAGCTGGCTGATGACCGTGGGGATCACCAGGGAGATCACCGCTTTGCGCACAGGAAGATTGACAAACAGTTCCGTGTTATCCAGATTCATGGGGTTCCATCCTTTCCGGCGGTTTGCAGCGCCGCCGCGATCCATTGAATTGCCAGACGATAGCTCTCGTCGCTGTCCAGGGGAAAATGGGAGAAGCCGCCCGCCGTCTCATGGGCGGCAAAGCCGTGCATGACGCTGCGCAGAATCCGCTGCCAATGGACCTGCTGCGCCTGGCTGAGGCCATAGCCGGCCAGAATCCGCAGAATCGGTCGGATCACGGCACAGGCCGCCTGCTCCAGCGGACCGCCCTCCCAGCTCAGGGAGGCCAGAATAAAGCGGTACAGGTGGTAGTGCTCCCGGGCAAAGCGCCGGTAGGCCTCCGCCAGGGCCCAGAGCGCCTCATCTCCGCTCTTTCCGGCGGCGGCGTTTTCCTCCGCGGCCACCAGACGGTTGATGGCCGTGAGGCACACCTCCCGGTACAGCGCGTCCAGGCTCTCCACATGGTTGTAGAGCGAAGCGGTTCGGACGTGGAGCCGCTTGGCCAGCGCGGCCATGGAGAAGGAGCTGATGCCCGTCTCCTCGATCATCTCCACGGCGGCCCCGACCACAGCATCCCTGGTCAGTCCTCTGCGGGGCATTCCCATCCCCCCAAACTAATGATATTAGTTTTATCATAGACCCCGCCTGCCCGTTTGTCAAGGGGGAGGGGAGGCGGGACGTGGGCACCTCCGCGGCGGACTATCGCAGGGCGCGGCGCATGTTGTCCTTGATTTTCTCCGCCAGACAGGCGTACGATACCAGTTCCTCCTGGCTGAAGCCGGCAAAGCGGAGCTGGTCATAGTCGTTGAGGGCGGCGGAGAGCTCCTCCAGCACCGGTTCCGCCGCGGGCAGAAAGAACAGCTCCAGCCGCCGCGGCGCGCGGGAGGCGTCGGCGTCCCGTCGGGAGGCCCCGTAGCGGATCATGCCGCGGGCCGCCAGCTTCTGAAGGCCCAGGGTGAGGGCGCGGCGGCTTATGCCGGCGAAATCCGACAGCTCCTGCTTGCCGGAGATTTCGCTGGCGTAATTGAGATAGAGCAGAAGCCTGGCCTCCGCCAGGGAAAGGCCGTTCTGCAGCGCCACCGGCTCCAGGCAGCGGTCCAGCAGCTTCTTGCTCCGGTAGGCGTCGGTGAGAATCCCCTCTCCGGCCACCGCCTCCGGGCAGACGCTGGTGCGCTCTTGCCCCAGGCGGCGGGTGCCGGGCACGATGGCGGGGGGCACTCTGCCATCCCCGGCGGAATCCAGGAAAAACCGGTAAACCTGCAGGCGGTTTTTTTCATACGACTGCTCGTCCAGCACATGCTTGTAAAAGTTGTTATAGTACTCGAAGACCCGCAGCTTTGTGCGGATGATCCGGGAGAAGGAGGCGGGCTGGCTGGCCAGGGAGCCCTTGGTTTTGACATAATAGTAGATGGGGGCCCGCAGGGCGGCGACCGTCTGGACGTGGAGCAGGTATTCCAGGTTGAAGATGAAGTCCTCGCACCAGCTGATGCCCGTGTCCATCCGCAGCCCGCAGCGCTCGATCAGCTCCCGGCGGTAGAGCTTGTTCCAGATAACGCCGTAGTAAAAATCGGCGGGGTTTTCCATCATATACCCGGCAAATTCCTCCCGGGTCAGAGGTCCGTCCTCATCGATGCCGCCCTTGGAGGACACCCGGCCGCCGGCCACCCGATAGAAGTCGGCGATCACCAGGTCGCAGCGGGTGGCCTGAGCGGTGCGGACCAGAAGCCGGGTGGCGTCCGGCGTGATCCAGTCGTCGCTGTCCAAAAACTGGAGGTAGGTTCCCCGGGCCAGGTCCATGGCGGCGTTGCGGGCGGCGGAAACGCCGCTGTTGGCCTGGTGGACCACGCGGACCCGGCTGTCCTGGGCGGCATAGCCGTCGCAGATGGCGCCGGAGGCGTCGGTGCTGCCGTCGTCAACCAGAATGAGCTCGAAATCGGGGTACACCTGGCGCAGAATGCTGTCGATACAGCGCCGGAGCGTCTCCTCCGCCTGATAGACCGGGACGATGATGCTGACCGTTGGCTCCATGGATGGTTCCTCCCTGTCGGTTTGCCGCTGGGCGGCGTCTGATGCCTCCATTATAGCATGGGGGAGGCGGGGGGCAAGGGCTTTTGTGAAAAATCCGGCAAGCGGCACAAGGAAACGCCGGTTCTTTGACGAAATATTAACAAGATGACTGTTGCTTTACGGAGGAGATAGTGATAAAATTAACTATAAATAAAATGGCATGAAAGGCGGTGCTGCCGGGAAGAGAGAATTTCCGCGGCGCGGCGGCGTGGCGAGGGACCGTCGGGAAGGGCTTGGCCGCTCGCCCACCGGGCTGCTGTATGCGGGACAGGTAGACCCAGACCAATCCAGAGAAGATACAGGCAAAGAGAAACTGCCATGTGCAGGAAGGAATTTTTACAGAAGGGGATATGACATTATGAGCAAAGTTACCATCATCGGCGCCGGCAACGTGGGCGCCACCATTGCCAACGATCTGGCCACCATGGGGATCGCCTCTGAGATCGTCCTCATCGACATCAACAAGGAGAAGGCTTTCGGCGAGGCCATGGACATCTACCAGGGCGTGACGTTTGCCTATCCTGCCTACGTGCGCAGCGGTGACTACGAGGATGCCGCCGGGTCCGACCTGGTGGTCATCACCTCCGGCATCGCCAGAAGACCCAACCAGACCCGCCTGGATCTGATTCAGACCAACACCAAGATCATCAAGGATATCACGCCCCAGATCGTGGCCCACGCTCCGGATGCGGTGTATGTAATCGTCTCCAACCCGGTGGATATCCTGACTTATGTGTTCCACAAGATCTCCGGCATCCCCGAGAGCCGCATTGTCGGTTCCGGCACTGCGCTGGACACCGCCCGCCTCCAGGCTGAGCTGGGCCGCCGCTTCCACATCAGCCCCAAGAACGTCCACGCCTATGTTTACGGCGAGCATGGCGACTCCTCCTTCGTGCCCTGGTCCCTGGCCCGCATTGCCAACAACACCATCGAGCAGCACTACAACCTGGTGAAGGGCAAGGAGCCCTTTGACTGGAACGGCAACTATGGGGAGGTGGAGGACTTTATCCGCAAGTCCGGCGCCCAGGTCATCAAGGCCAAGGGGGCTACCTTCTATGCGGTGGCCATGTCCGTGTGCCATATCTGCAAGTGCATCCTCTCCGGCATCGGCACCTCCCTGACCGTGTCCGCCATGATGCACGGCGAGTACGGGATCGACGACGTGTGCCTGAGCACTCTGGCGGTGGTGGATGACTGCGGCATCCGCTACAAGATCATCAACGAGCTGACCGACGATGAGGTGGCCAAGCTCCGCCACAGCGCCGACTGCCTGAAGGAAGTCATTAAGCAGATCGAGATCTGATCGTTCCCGGACAGACCCAGCCGTACGGGATTCACAATCAACATAAAAAACAGGAGGATTTCAGAGAATGGATTACGCGAAGGAAAGCCTCAAGCTGCATGAGCAGTGGAAGGGCAAGATCGAGGTCATCGCCACTGTGCCCGTGGAAACCAAGGAGGACCTCTCCCTGGCCTATACCCCCGGCGTCGCCCAGCCCTGCCTGGAGATCCAGAAGGACGTCAACAAGAGCTATGACCTGACCCGCCGCCACAACCTGTGCGCCGTCATCACCGACGGCAGCGCCGTGCTGGGCCTGGGCGACATCGGCCCCGAGGCCGGCATGCCCGTGATGGAGGGCAAGTGCGTGCTCTTCAAGGCTTTCGGCAATGTGGATGCCTTCCCTCTGTGCGTCAAGACCCAGGATGTGGACGAGTTTGTCCAGACCGTCTACAACATCTCCGGCTCCTTTGGCGGCATCAATCTGGAGGACATCGCCGCGCCCCGCTGCTTTGAGATTGAGCGCAAGCTCAAGGAGAAGTGCGACATCCCCATCTTCCATGACGACCAGCACGGCACCGCCATCATCACCCTGGCGGGCCTGCTCAACGCGCTGAAGGTGGTTGGCAAGAAGAAGGAGGACGTGAAGATCGTTACCTCCGGCGCCGGCGCTGCCGCCGTCTCCATTGTCAAGCTCCTGCTCTCCGCCGGTTTCAAGGATGTCACCATGTGCGACCGCAAGGGTGCCATCTATGCTGGCCGCGACGGTCTGAACTGGGTGAAGGAGGAGATGGCCCAGGTCACCAACCTGGACAAGAAGGCTGGCTCCCTGGCCGATATGCTGGTGGGCGCCGACGTGTTTATCGGCGTGTCCGCTCCCGGCACTGTCACCACCGAGATGGTCAAGACCATGGCCCAGGACGCTATCGTCTTCGCCTGCGCCAACCCCACCCCGGAGATCTTCCCCGACGAGGCCAAGGCCGGCGGGGCTGCCGTGGTGGCCACCGGCCGCAGCGATTTCCCCAACCAGATCAACAACGTCCTGGCCTTCCCCGGCGTGTTCCGGGGCGCCTTCGATGTCCGCGCCAGCGACATCAACGAGGAGATGAAGATGGCCGCCGCCGAGGCTCTGGCCAGCCTCATCTCCGACGAGGAGCTGACTGCTGAGTACATCATCCCCAAGGCCTTTGACAAGCGGGTGGGTCCCGCGGTGTCCGCGGCCGTGGCGGCTGCCGCCCGGAAGAGCGGCGTGGCCCGGATCTGAGCGGTTTCCCATATGGAACAGCCAACCGCCGGGGCTCCACACTGTGGAGTCCCGGCGGTTTCACGGAAGCGCGGAGCGGAAGAACTCCACCGCGGGAAGGAAGGTCCTCTTATAAGACTGATAAACGTGGAGCGGGCAGATGCCCGCTCCACGTTCTTTTGCATTCCAGGGATTCCCGCGCGGATTACTCGTCGATGGTGGCGATGCGGCTGGTGATGGCCTCCAGCACGTCCAGCAGGGCCCGGACCGTGTCCAGGGAGGTGAAGGCGGTCACATTGTTCTCAATGGCCAGCCGGCGCATCTCCTGGCCGGCACTGACATGGGTGCTGGAGCTGGGGTCCCGGGTGTTGATCAGATAGGCCACCTTTCCGCTGCGCATGGCGTCGGTAATATCCGAGGGGTCCTCGGTGTAATCCCGCTTGCGCCGGGTGCGGATGCCGTGGGCCTTGAGAAACTCCGCGGTGCCGGTGGTGGCCTCGATATTGAAGCCCATGCGGTAGAACCGCCGGATCAGGGGCAGCGCCTCCTCCAGATCCTCGGTACATACGGAAACCAGCACCGTGCCGTGGTCCTGGAGCTTCATGCCGGCGGCCTGCATGGCCTTGTACAGAGCCCGGGGCAGCTCCTCGTCATAGCCGATGGCCTCGCCGGTGGACTTCATCTCCGGGGAGAGGTAGGCGTCCAGGCCGCCCAGCTTGTTGAAGGAGAAGACCGGCACCTTGCAGTACCACTTTTTCTTCTCGCTTGGATAGAGCTCCGTGATGCCCTGCTCCCGGAGGCTCTCCCCCAGGATCACGTTGGTGGCGATGTCCGCCAGGGAGAAGCCGGTGGCCTTGGAGAGGAAGGGCACTGTCCGGGAGGAGCGGGGATTGACCTCGATGATATAGACCTTCTCCTGCCGGTCCACGATGAACTGGATGTTATAAAGCCCCACGATGCCGATGCCCAGGCCCAGGCGCTTGGTGTAATCCAGGATGGTGTCCTTCACCTGCTGGGAGATGGAGAAGGTGGGATATACGCTGACGCTGTCACCGGAGTGGACGCCGGTGCGCTCCACCAGCTCCATGATGCCGGGGACGAACACGTCGGTGCCGTCGCAGATGGCGTCCACCTCCACCTCCTTGCCGATGATGTACTTGTCCACCAGCACCGGCTTCT
>CALXDE010000143.1 GCA_944386965.1 uncultured Oscillospiraceae bacterium | reverse complement strand
AACTCCACCACGCACACCGTGGGGTCAGCGGTGTCCACCTCGGCGGTGACGTCGCCGTAGCCGTCGATGATCTCCTCTGCCAGCTTCCGCTCCAGCTCCACGATCACCTGGGAGCGGATGGCCCCCCGGGTCTGGGCGGTGTTCTTGGAGCGGGAAAACTTGCTGCGCAGGGCGCTGCGGACAGCGGGGATCACGTCGTCCACAATCAGGATCGTGGTCAGTTCACGCCAGGTGGTGTCGGCGGTGCCGCCGGTCTTGGTGCGGGTGGTGATGCCCCGGATGGGGCTGACCACGCCGCCCACCGCCTCCAAGGGCGTGACGCCGCCCCGGACCAGCAGGTCGATGTCGTTGTCCGTGTACTGCACGGCCACACCCCCCAGGCCCTGAAGGGCGGCGCCGTTGACCGGCACCGCCGGATCGGCGCTTCCCGCCAGGAGGCCCGCCAGGGCCGCCGCGGCGTAGACGCCGCTGAGGCTCTCCCCGGCGGTATCCAGCACATCGGGCCCCACCAGCACCACGCGCTCACTGTTGAGGGCGGAGGCGTGGGCAATCAGTTCCTCCACGCTCTCCTCTTCCCCACCCACTACAGCGATGCGCTCCCGGCGGGCGGCACTGGCGGACTCCACGCTGGTGCGCAGGGTCTGCTGCACCGTCTCGTCGGCGCTGTCGCAGACCACGATCTGGATGTCCTCCTCCAGCGCCAGCAGATCGAAGGCATCCGCGTAGGTGGTGCTGCTCTCCACCCGCACCGCCTTCACAGCGGTGGCCCCGTTTTGGAACAGCAGCCGCAGCAGGGGGGCCATGGCCCCCGTCTCACCGAAGGCCGTGACCCCGGCGGCGTAGCTGGTCAGCAGCGTCACCGCGTCGGCCTCGCCGGTGCCGGCCTGGGCGGCGATCCCCACCACCTTGCTGCCCACACCGCTGCGGATGACAGTGGATGCGTCGTAGGAGGAATAGACCCCCGGACGCTCATGGATAATCGTACTCAATGGCGCAGTTCTCCTTTCAATTTGAAATCCAGCAGCAGTCCCGTCTCCTCCTGGATGGTGGCCACGAAGGCTGCGGCGCAGCGGAGGGTGGCCCGGCGGTGAAACAGGTCCGCCTTCTGGTCAAAGGCCGCCTCGCCCCACTCCATATCCCAGACGCGGATTCCCTCCGGCGGCGCGGCGGTGAGGGCGCTGAGCACCTGGTCCAGAATGGCCTCACACCCCGCCGTCCCCACACAGCGTGGGGAGTAGGCGTCCAGGGCCAGGGACACGTCCAGCACCTTGCCGTACCGCTCCTGGTAGGAGGCGGTCTTTTCGTCGTACTGCTCCCCCAGGTAGTCGTGAAACCCCACCCGGACACTGCTGCCACTCCCCACCCCCACGGTGAGGACCGGGGCGTCATAGGCGGCGGCCCAGTCGTCGCTGTAGGCGGCCGCCGCCGGGATGTCGGCGTCCTGGAGGACCTCCAGCACCGCCGCGCGGACCATTTCCAGCGCGTTCACGGCGCCACCTCCTTTGCCCGCCAGAGCATGGCGTGCCAGTAGAGGATCTCGTCCCCCAGGTACACCGGCGTGGCCTCCTTCACCAGGAAAGCGCCGCCGCAGCCCTCCAGGGTGTCGTACCGCGCCACCTCCATCGTGCCGATGTAGACCCAGCGCCGCTCATCCACGCTGCCCAGGGGGGTATCCCCCCTGGGCTCCTCCTGCCGCTTTGTCAGCACCGGCTGCAGGAACGCCCGGCACGCTCTCTCCTGTTCTCCCCGGCGGACGGTCACCGTCTGCCCGTAATCCCGGAGGGCGTTTTCCAACGCTTCTCTCATCCCAGCACCCCCCGAAACGCAAAGGCGTCTGCCCCGCCGCTCTCGCTGTAGGGGGCCATGAGCTGCCGGGCCAGGGCCCGCAGCTGCGTCCCCCGGTCCTCCGTGCCGCCGGTGCGGATGGATACCTCTCCGGCGGTAAACTGCTCCGCGCGGCCGCCCCGGCTCCCCACAAGCCCCGCCGCGGCCAAATAGCCTGCGGCGCAGAGGAAGGCCTCCCGACAGTCCGCCGCCGCGACGCCCGGCCGCAGGGCAGCGGTCAGCTCCTGCTCCGCTGCCGCGCACAGCAGCTCCAGCAGCTCCGTCTCCTCCTGGCCGGGGGAGGCGACAGCCGCGGCAATGGCATAAATCTCCTCCGTCATGGCGCTCAGATGGTCAGCACCTTGCTGGCGCCCTGATAGAGCTTGGCAAAGCCGGATATGCTGGTAATGGCCGCCCGCTCCAGCTGCCGGTCAATGAGCTTGTCGTACTCCACCAACACGTCGCCGCTGGTGACCATCTCCAGGGCGTAGTTCTTGTCCAGGCCGACGATCTTTCCGGCGGGCATGGCGCTGGTGCGCAGGAGGGTGGCTCCCAGGGGTGTGGTCAGGGTGCCGGTACCCTGGAAATTGAGGCCCGTCAGGGGATTCTGGAACTCGTCCAGCTTCAGCAGCTTCAGCATGGCGTCGCCCCCCACCAGCATGGTGTTCATGGTGTAGGGATCAAACTGTGCCCAGAAATCCAGCAGGGCGTCGTAGGAGAGGGTCCCCGAGGTGCCGCCGATGGGACTGGTGCCGATGGCCAGGGCGTCGGCGGGGTTGTCGTTGCCGTCGCCGTTGAGAATCACGCCGATGGCGTCCTCCACATGCATTCGGGCAATGTGGCTGCCGATCTGCCGCAGCGTGACGGAGAAGAGGTCCAGCCGCTGAAAGCGGATGGCCTCGTAGGAGGCCACCAGCATCCGCCCCCGCTTGTGGAGCTTCACCAGATTCTCCTGGGTCTTCATAAAGGTCTGGGGGAGCTCCGCGCCCTCGTCCACCAGCTTGAGCGCCTTGTCATCGTCGCTGGCCAGCGAGGCGATGGAGCGATAGTCCATGCCGGTAAAGTTGGTGGTGGTGGCGGTGATGGCCGGAAGGATGTTGTTTTCCTCCATGCCCTGGCGCACCACCCGGCTGACAAACTCAGGGAACAGCACCGAGGCGTCGGTGCTGTGGAAGAACTTCTCCACCATGTCGCTGCCGCTGCCCTTGACGTGGATGTCAAAGCGCTTGAGCTGGCGCTGGAAGGCGTCCAGGCCCTCCAGGCTGGTGCCCCGATAGTTTTCGCTGGGGTCCATGGCCTCCAGCACCTGGGTAAACGTGCGGCCGCTCTCGCCGTACATCCCCTTCTCCAGACGCAGTGTCTCGTAATTCATATGCCTCTCCTCCCCTTTACAGCAGAATGGTCACGGTCTGGGCAGTCTCGTCGCTGGCCACCACCCAGTACTCCCGGCCGGTGTCCAGGCTCTTGACGCCGCCGCTGCCGTCGGCGGCCAGGGCGGTAAGGCCCAGGGCCGGCGCGGTTCCGGTGTAGGGCAGGGTGGCAAAGCCCCCCATCTGCACCGAGCAGAGGCCGTCTTTTCCCCCGGCGACGATGACGCCGCAGAAGGCGTCCCCGGCGGAACAGGCGGCGACGGTGCCCTGACCGCCGATCTTCACCACGGTGCCCTCCACGGTCTTGCACGTCTCCCCCTCGCCCACCGCCGGGGCCAGGAAGGTGACAAACCACTGTCCGATGCCGTGAAATGATACATTCATTGCGATTCCTCCCTCATCAAATCAAAAACGCCTCGCCGTCTTCCCGGACGGTCTGGGGCGGTTTTGTCAGTTGGGCGCCGGCAGCGAACTGACCGTCCGCCCGGCGCTGGTACACCCGCTTGAGCTCCAGCAGCTCCGTCTCCGTAAGCTTCTCCGCCACCGCGGAGAACACGCCGCCATCCAGATCCTGGTCCACCAGGCAGGCCAAGCGCACCAGGTCCTGCCGCAGGCCGTGAAGATATCTGCGGCCCAGCTCCGCCTCCCGTTCCAGCCGCTCCAGATATTCCGGAGAGGCCGCGGCCCGGTCCGCCCCGCCGCTCTGCCAGCGCTTTACCACGCCCGCCTGCCGCTGGGCCGGCACCGCTACAAAGGACCACTCATAGGCGTCCGCCGGGTCCCGCAGGTTGCGGTAGCAGAGCTTTCCGCCATATTCCTTCCCCGGCATGTGGTCGCACTGCGCCTTGCCGCAGATGGAGCAGCTCCGCCGCGCCACGCTGCACCCCACGCTGACCTCCTTCTTGATGCCGCCCTCGATCTCAGCGATGAGGTCCGCGTTCTTTTCCGTGCGGAGCATATAGGCCCAGGCCTTCAGCCAGCAGTAGCCGTCCCCGGCGGCGGTTTTCACCTCCGGCTCCCGCACCACCTGTGTGCGGTAGATCCGGGCGGACTGGCCGGCGGCGGACCAGTTGTGGTCGAAGATCCCGCTCTTCCCCACAAACAGCTCCCCCAGCTTGACCAGGGCAGCCTCATCAAACCGCTCAAAGTCCCGGTCCACCTCGTTGTCGCACAGGCGCAGCGCAAAAACGTACACCTGCTCCGCCGTCAGGGCGGTCCTGGCATAGGCGTTGATGGCGGCCAGTTCCTCCGCCGTCACCGCAGTGCCGGATACACCGCTGCCGGCCTTTCGTACATCCCTCATAGAGGTTCTCCTCCTATTCCGCTTTGTTTTCCATCCCGGTGCGCTCCAGCTCCAGCTTCCGCGTCTGCGCCCGGTACCCCACCCGCCTCAGGCGGGCGGGGACCCCATCCTTTTGACATCCTCGGGCGGAATCAATCCGCCCTGTGGCAAGGTTTTGCTGCGCAAAACACTTGTCCGCCGCACCTGCGGCGCTCCGCCTCACAGAGTCCCCTCCATCGCCGCGTTTTCCAGCTCCAGCTTCCGCGTCTGCGCCCGGTACCAGGCAGCCTTGGCCTCGTCCAGCTCATCCTGGAGGTTGATATCATCCCAGTCCACGGTGAAGTTGCTGTAGTACCCGTGCAGGCGCATCCACAGCCGGCAGACCCGCGCCACCACCGGCGTCAGACTCCGGCGGATGGCTGTCAGCTCCGAGGTGAGGATGTCCGCCTGCTGGGCGCTCATCCGCTCGGTGGAGGACCAGCTGAGCCCCAGCATAAAGGGCGGGATGCCCGTCTTGGCCACCAGCTGCTCCAGAATCTGCCGCACCGGCACCTCGCTGTCCAGCACCTGGTTGTCCGCGCCGATGACCTTGATCTCCACGTCGCCGATGGCCACAAAGTCCCGGACGTTGCCGTCCCGGCCGCTCTGCATGGCCCGGGTCCATTCCCGGGCGATCTGGGCGCTGCGCTCCTGGGCCAGGGATGCGTCCAGCTCCCCGCCCTGGGGCTTGTAGACCACGGCGAAGCGAATGTTGCCCATCCGCTCCCAGTTGGCCCCCACAGCGGTGTAGATCTTCCCCAGCAGATCCGTCAAAAAGGGCATCCCCCGGAGCATGGACACACCGTAAGGGATGCCGCTCTCGGGATTGTAGGGGGTGAACAGCAGCAGCTCCTGACAGGGCAGGGGCCGCTGCTCCACGCCCCGGGAACAGATGGAAAACTCCAGTGGGCTCTCCCCCTCCCGGATGGAGATATCCTCCACCCGTCCGCAGAGCACGGCGGCGATATCCTGCTGGTCCGCCGTCAGAACGATCTCCCCGATCCCCTGGCCAAAGGTCAGCATGGAGTCCAGGTAGCTGTCCAGAAAGGCGTTGAGTCCCACCTGTCCCCGGCCAACAGGCACCTGTCGGAGGAAGCGGTCCAGCTCCTCCTGAGCGGCGCTGTCCGCGCACTGGACCCGGAGTCCGCCGCACAGGCGGATGATCTTATAGATGGCCGCGTCCACCACAGGCACCGCCTGCCGGATGGAGCGGTAGAGCTGCACCTCGGCGCCGGAGACTGCCTGTGTGCCGCCCCATGCGCCGAAGGGCATTTGATCCCTGCGCCGCAGCTGGGTGGTCGCCGCCGCCATGGGGTGTTCCTTGCGTCTGAATATTGCCATAAGTTCTCCTCTCCTGTGTCCGCGCCTACCGCTCCACCGCCACGGCGGCCATGGCCGCCTCCCCGCCGCCGCGCTCCAGCCCGGCGGTGAAGTAGCGCATGTCGTCCATGGCGTGGTCGTGGTCCTTGCGGGGGGCCTCCCGGCCCTCCTCCCAGCGGTAGAGGGCCAGCTCCCTGAGGCAGTCGGCGCAGGTGTCGCAGATGACGACGCGCCCGCTTTTGAGCAGTCCCGCCGTCCGGCGGATGCCGGAGAGCACGTCGTTGTCCGCCTTCACCACATGATAGCCCGCCTGCCGCAGGGCGGCGATGAAGCTGGCGGCGGAGGGGTCCACCACCACCTGCCGGATATCCCGGCCGCCCGCCAGATCCCTCAGCGCGGCCACGTACTCCTGGTCTGTCTTCTGCACGCCCCGCTCCCGGGCGGCGTAGTAGTACTCCGCCACCCGGTACCACACGCCGCCCTGGAGCCCCCACAGGCCCATGGAACAGGGGTTGGAGGTGCCGTAGTCAATGGACACCCGCCACTGCTCCATGTCTCCCTCGGGGACGGGGCGCACATAGTCCCCCTCCTGGAAAAAGTCGTAGATGAGCCCTTGGGCGGCACACCACTCCCCCAGTACGAACCGCCTGTAAAATGTTCCGGTGTACTGCCGTTCGTAGCGCCGCCGGATGGCCGGAGACAGCCCCGGGTTGTCGTCCATGGTGAAGTGGAGATAGAGGG
>CALXDE010000142.1 GCA_944386965.1 uncultured Oscillospiraceae bacterium | reverse complement strand
CTCATCGACAAAGTGATCTACAAGCGCTGAACACTATGTTCCGGCAAAGGAGTGAAGGGAAATTACTTCACTCCTTTGCGGCATCAAGAAGAGGTAATTTATGGCAAAGAATGACGACAAGCGGACGGTTCGCTGCTCCTTCTGCGGCAAGTATCAGGACCAGGTGGAGCGCATCATCGCCGGCCCCGGCGCGTTCATCTGCAATGAGTGCGTCCACCTGTGCATGGGGATCCTCGGAGAGGAGATGCCGGATCAGCGGCAGCCGATGCCCAAGGTGCTGGAGGTGCCGGACGCCATCCCCGCGCCCCGGGAGATCCGGCAGTATCTGGATCAGTATATCATCGGGCAGGAAAAGGCCAAGGTGGCCCTGTCCGTGGCGGTGTACAACCACTACAAGCGCATTTTCTTCGGCGGGGACAGCGATGTGGAGCTCCAGAAGAGCAACATCCTGCTCATCGGCCCCACAGGCAGCGGCAAGACCCTCTTTGCCCAGACCCTGGCCCGCATGCTGAAGGTGCCGTTTGCCATCGCCGACGCCACCACCCTCACTGAGGCCGGCTATGTGGGCGACGACGTGGAGAACATCCTGCTGCGGCTGGTACAGGCGGCCGACTACGATGTGGAGCTGGCCGAACGGGGCATCATATACATCGACGAGATGGATAAGATCGCCCGGAAGAGCGAGAATACCTCCATCACCCGGGATGTATCCGGCGAAGGGGTGCAGCAGGCCCTGCTGAAGATCCTGGAGGGTACTGTGGCCAACGTCCCTCCCCAGGGCGGCCGGAAACACCCCCATCAGGAGTTCATCCAGGTGGACACCAAGAACATCCTGTTCATCTGCGGCGGCGCCTTTGACGGCATTGAGAAGATCATCGAACGGCGGCTGGACAAGAAGAGCATCGGCTTCGGCGCCGAGATCCAGAGCGGCAGGGAGAAGGACATCAGCGCCCTGCTCCAGGAGATCCAGCCCCACGACCTGCTGAAGTTCGGCATCATCCCCGAGCTGGTGGGCCGTCTGCCGGTGATCACGGCGATGAATTCTCTGGACCGGGAGCAGCTGGTGCGCATTCTCACCGAGCCCAAGAACGCCCTGGTAAAGCAGTATCAAAAACTGCTGGAATACGACGACGTGGAGCTGGAGTTCCAGCCCGCCGCGCTGGAAGCGGTGGCCGACAAGGCCATCCAGCGCAGCATCGGCGCCCGCGGCCTGCGGGCAGTGCTGGAGGAGATCATGACGCAGGTCATGTTCGATGTCCCCTCTGATCCGCAGATCGTCAGGGTGATCATCACCCCGGAGTGCGTCAATGAGGGCGCTCCCCCTCAGATCATCCGGGATGAGAACCGGACGGATCGGCCCCGACTGGGGAAGGCACAGCTGCGCAGTGAGCGCGGCGGAATTCCGCCCCGCGGGATCCACGTCTCCTGAAGAAAGGACTGTCAGGAAAGCCGCGCCGATGCTGTCAAGCTCTGCGCGGCTTTCCTGGGTATCAAGCGGCAAAGAACGATCCCCAACGAGAGGGAGTGAACGAGTATGACTGAGAACATCAACGGCGCCGGCGATCAGACCGCCGGGCTGCTGGAGATCCCCATGATGGCCCTGCGGGGCATCACGGTGTTTCCCAATATGAACATCCACTTCGACGTGGGCCGGGAGATGTCCATCCGCGCTCTGGATGCCGCCATGACCAGCGGAAAGCCCATTTTCCTGGTGGCGCAGAAGGACCTGGGGGAGGAGAAGCCCGGCCTGGACGGACTGTATCCGGTGGGCACCATCTCTTCCGTGCGGCAGATCCTCCGCCTTCAGGGGGACAGCGTCCGGGTGATGGTGGCTGGCCAGCGCCGCGGGCGGCTCCGGGCCCTGGCCCAGTCCGACCCCTATTATGTCGCTCAGGTGGAGGCGCTGCCCGAGGAGAAGGCCGTCCGGCGTACCGCCCGGGCGGAGGCCTGCATCCGCAGCGTCTACGAGGTCTTTGAGCTGTACTGCCAGCTCTCGCCCAAAATGAGCCCCGAGGCCTATATCGCCATTCTGGCCAGCGACGACCCGGGCTATATCGCCGACTATATCGCCCAGAGCATTCCCATGCGCAACGAGGACAAGCAGGCCGTCCTGGCCGAGGCACGTCCTCTGCGCCGGCTGGAGAAGATGCTCCGTCTGCTGGACCGGGAGGTGGAGATCCTCAGCATTGAGGACGATATCCAGAACAAGGTCCGGGAGCGCATGAACGACAACCAGCGGGACTACTACCTCCGGGAGCAGCTCAAGGCCATCCAGGCCGAGCTGGGGGAGGGGGAATCCGGCGACAGCGAGATCGAGGATTACCGCCGGAAGATCCAGAAGGCCAAGCTCCCCGACGAGGTGCGGGAGAAGCTGGAGAAGGAGCTGGGGCGCCTGGCCAAGCAGCCCTTCGGCTCCTCCGAGGGGGCCGTGCTGCGCAACTACCTGGACACCTGTCTGGAGCTCCCCTGGGGCAAGCGCACCAGGGAGCGGGTGAACGTGTCCGCCGCCCGGAAAACGCTGGATGCCGACCACTTCGGCCTGGACAAGGTGAAGGAGCGCATCCTGGAGTTCGTAGCGGTCAAGCAGCTCTCCCCTGAGCTGAAGGGGCAGGTGCTCTGCCTGGTGGGGCCGCCGGGGGTGGGAAAGACGTCCATCGCCATGTCGGTGGCCCGGGCGCTGAACCGGAAGCTGGCCCGGATCTCTCTGGGCGGCGTCCACGACGAGGCGGATATCCGGGGCCACCGCAAGACCTAT
>CALXDE010000141.1 GCA_944386965.1 uncultured Oscillospiraceae bacterium | reverse complement strand
CGCTGCCCACGGCCAGGCCGGCGATCATCATGCCCTCCAGCACGCTGTGGGGGTTGCCCTCCATGATGGAGCGGTCCATGAACGCGCCGGGGTCGCCCTCGTCGCCGTTGCAGACGATGTACTTCTTGTCGGACTTCTGCCTCCGGGCGCCGTCCCACTTCCGGCCGGCGGGGAAGCCGCCGCCGCCCCGGCCCCGGAGGCCGGAGGCGATGATGTCCTTGCAGATCTCCTCGTCGGTCATCTCGAAGAGGGCTTTCTCAAAGCCGGCGTAGCCGCCCTTGGCAATGTACTCCTCGATGTCCTCGGCGTCGCTGCTGCCGCAGTTCTCCAGCACCACCCGGTGCTGCTTCTTGTAGAAGGGGATGTCCGCCTGCCGGGGATAGGCCACCCCGTCCAGGTGATACACCAGCCGGTCAATGATCTCCCCGCCCAGGACGGTCTTTTCCAGGATCTCGTGGCAGTCCTCGGGCTTGACGTGGATGTACATGACCCCCATGGGCTCGATATGGACCAGGGGCCCCATCTCGCAGAAGCCGTGGCAGCCGCTCATCTTCACATGGAGGCTCTTCTCCTCGTCGGTGTCGTGCTTGAGGCCCACATAGACCTGCAGCCCCCGCTGCTCGCACTCGGCCCGCAGGTTGTCGTAGATCTTCATGGCGCCGCCGGCGATGCAGCCGGTGCCGGCGCAGATCAGCACGGAGGGCACCTGCTGGCTCTGCTTCAGCGCGTTCTGGGCGTTGGCCTGGAACACGTGGAAGCTCTCTCTCGTCAGTTTCGCGTGTCTCATTTCCCGGCAGCCTCCTTCTTGCGGATCTCCTCCACCAGGGCCACCGCGGCCTCCGGCGTCATCTTGGAGTGGACCTCGCCGTCAATGGTCATCACCGGCGCCAGGCCGCAGGCCCCCAGGCATGCGACTGTCTCCAGGGTGAACAGGCCGTCAGCCGAGGTCTTTTTCTTCCCGGTGAGTCCCAGGGCGTCCCGCAGGGCGTCGTAAATGGGGCCGGACCGGCGCACGTGGCAGGCCGTGCCCGTGCAGACCTTGATGATGTGCTCTCCCTTGGCCTCCAGGGAGAAGTTCTCGTAGAAGGTGGCCACGCTGTAAACCTTCGCCGTGCTGATGCCCAGCTTCTCGGCGATGAGGGTCAGGGCCTCCTCGCTCAGGTATTTGTACTCCGCCTGGATCTCCTGCATGATGGCGATCAGATTGGACTGCTCGCAATCGTATGCTTCGATGATCTCCTCCGCTCGTTTCAGATTCCGCTCCATATAGTCTCCCCTCGTCAATGATCTGGCACCCGCGAAAGCGGGCCGGGACCGCAGGGTCCGCGGCGAGACGCCCCGGGTGTCGCGCTCTTTCTCATGTGCCCGGCCCCCGGCGGGACAGTCCCGCCAGCCGCCGGGCGGCGGGCCGCCCGGCCCGCCGTCTGACTGGATCTTTACAATTCGTTATGATTATAACAAAAATCCTTCTTCAAGGGAAGCCCTTTTTGTGAAAAACCGCCCGATTTCGGATAAACGATCCGTTAAGATTTCTTTACGGCCTCCGGCGGCGGACGGCGGGTCATTTTTGACGATTTTCGTCTTTCGTGTCCGCCGCTTTTCGTACAGGTCCACAAAATACCAGCGGGATGGGAAATTTACAGTTGCGCGGACCGCCTCACCCCGCTATAATGGCCCCAACGGCACCGGAGGCGTCAGCCTCCCAGCCGGCAGAGAACACATGGTGCAAGGAGCTTTTTTCTGATGCTGTTCGTTCTGATTAGCCTGCAGATCGCCATTTCCATTATTCTGATTCCGGAGATTATTAAGCTGGAACAGAATAGTGTGTTTGGTCATGCGCAGGGACGGAACGTCACCGCCGCCATCCGGAGGGCGGCAGTCTCAGCGTAAAACGGCGAACTTTCACAAGCGCCTGTGACCCGACACCGGGGTCACAGGCGTTTTTCTTTTCCGCCGCCGGACCCCGGGCCGGGACGGGCCCGTTCCCGGGACCGCCGGCATCCGGCGTCCCCGGTCTCACAAAAAGGAGGCAGCAATTTGAAAATCCGTGCCACACAAGCGATCCTGGAGTGCCTGCTGGAGCAGGAGGTGGACACCGTCTTCGGCTATCCCGGAGGGACGATCCTGAACATCTACGACGAGCTCTACCGCTATCGGGGCAGGATCCGCCACATCCTGACGTCCCACGAGCAGGGGGCCGCCCACGCGGCGGACGGGTACGCCCGCTCCACCGGAAAGGTGGGGGTGTGCTTCGCCACCTCCGGCCCCGGCATGACGAACCTGACCACCGGCATCGCCACCGCGCATCTGGACTCCTCCCCCGTGGTGTTCATCACCTGCAACGTGGGAGAGGATCTGCTGGGCAGGGACGCCTTTCAGGAGGTGGATTCCACCGGCATCGCCATGCCCATCACCAAGGCCACCTTCCTGGTGCGGGACGCGGAGACCATCCCGGACGTGATGCGCCAGGCCTTCGCCGTGGCGGCCACCGGCCGGCCCGGCCCGGTGCTCATCGACTTTCTGAAGAACGTCACCGCCCCGGACCGGATGATCGACTACGAATTCATCCCCTGGCGGGAGAACCGCCGGTGCGAGAGCATCCGCTCCCTCAGCGCCAGCCATCAGCTGACCAACCCGGAGCCGGACCGGCAGGACGTGGACCAGCTGCTGGAGATGATCGCCCAGGCCGAGAGGCCCTTCGTGATCTGCGGCGGCGGCGTGGTCCGGGGGCGGGCCCACCGGGAGTTCCGGGAGTTCGCCGAAAAGCTGGACGCCCCGGTGGCCATCACCGTCATGGGAGGCGGCGGCTTCCCCGGCGCCCACCCCCTCACCACCGGCATGATCGGCATGCACGGCTCCCAGGCCAGCAACGTGGCCACCGCCGAGTGTGATCTGCTGATCGCCGTGGGCTGCCGCTTCTCGGACCGGGTGGCCTCGGACCCCGCCGCCTTCGCCAGCCAGGCCAGGATCGTCCAGATCGACATCGACCGGGCGGAGATCGACAAGAACGTGCTGACGGACCACCACATCATCGGCTCGGCCCGGCGGGTGCTGGCCATGCTGAATGAGAAGCTGCCCCAGTACCGCCACGAGGCGTGGAAGCAGCACATCCTGCCCATGCGGGCCCCCTCCACCGCCGGGGACAGCGAGACCCTCACCCCCCAGCAGGTGCTGGACGTCATCCAGTACCAGACGCCGCCGGAGACCATCGTGGCCACCGATGTGGGGCAGAACCAGATGTGGGCCATCAAGTACCTGCACTTCCGCTACCCCGGCCAGCTGCTGACCTCCGGCGGCTTCGGCACCATGGGCTTCAGCCTGGGGGCCGCCATCGGCGCTCAGATGGGCAATCCGGACAAGCGGGTGATCCAGATCACCGGCGACGGCGCCTTCCGCATGAACTGCAACGAACTGGCGACGGTCCAGCACTACGAGCTGCCCATCGTCACCGTGGTGTTCAACAACGGCACCCTGGGTATGGTCCGCCAGTGGCAGACGCTGATCTACGGCGGACGCTATGCCGCCACCACCCTTGACCGGGGCCCGGACTTCGTGAAGCTGGCAGAGGCATACGGCCTCAGGGGCTTCCGGGCCACCACCCGGGCTGAGATGGAACAGGCCCTGGCGGCCGCCCTGTCCTGCGGCTGCGGCGCGGTCATCGACTGCGTGCTGGACATCGACGAGATGGTGCGGCCCATGGTGGCCGCCGGAAAGCCCATCACGGAGTTTCTGCTGAAGGAGGCCACCACATGAAACGGGAATTTGACAGCACCCGCAAGCTCTACACCCTCTGCATCCTGGTGGAGGACGTGCCCGGCGTTCTGAGCCAGGTGTCCCGCCTGTTCTCCCGAAAGGGATACAACATCGAGTCCATCGTCTCCGGCGCCACGGACCGGCCCGGCATCACCCGGATCTCCATCGAGATCCTGGCGGACGAGCTGATGATCGAGCAGATCGCCGCCCAGTGCCGCAAGCTGCTGCCGGTGAAGGCGGTGAAGATCCTGGACGAGGAGACCTGCATCCGCCGGGAGATCGCCCTCATCAAGGTCCGCTCCGCGGACCGGGCCGCCCGGAACGAGATCATCCAGCTGGCCAACATCTTCCGGGCCAAGGTCATCGACGTGGGGCGGGAGGCTCTGACCGTCTGCGTGTTCGGCAGCCAGAGCAAGAACGCCGCCCTGATCGAGACTCTGGAGGACTTCGAGATCCTGGAGATCGCCAAGACCGGCACCATCGCCATTGAACGCGGGCGCAATACGATATACGACAAGAACAAATTACGGGAGGAATACGACTATGGCAAAAATGTATTATGAGAAGGACTGTGACCTGGGCAAGCTGGACGGAAAGAAGATCGCCGTCATCGGCTACGGCTCTCAGGGCCACGCCCACGCCATGAACCTGAAGGACTCCGGCTGCGACGTGTGCGTGGGCCTGCGCCAGGGCAGCCGCCACTGGGCCGACGCCGAGGGCGCCGGGCTGAAGGTGATGACCGTGGCGGACGCCGCCCGGTGGGGCGACATCGTGATGATCCTGGTGAACGACGAGGTCCAGGCCGAGGTGTACAGGCGGGACATCGCCCCCAATCTGGAGGCCGGCAACGCCCTGATGTTCGCCCACGGCTTCAACATCCACTTCCGGCAGATCGTGCCCCCCGCCGACGTGGACGTGCTGATGATCGCCCCCAAGGGCCCCGGCCACACGGTCCGGTCCACCTATGTGAACGGGAAGGGCGTGCCCTGCCTGCTGGCGGTGGAGCAGAACGCCACCGGGAAAGCTGTGGACATCGGCCTGGCCTACGCCGCCGGCATCGGCGGCGCCCGGGGCGGCGTGATGGAGACCACCTTCCAGGACGAGACGGAGACCGACCTCTTCGGCGAGCAGGCCGTGCTGTGCGGCGGCGTGGTGGAGCTGATGAAGCTGGGCTTCGAGACCCTGGTGGAGGCCGGCTACGCGCCGGAGAACGCCTACTTCGAGTGCATCCACGAGATGAAGCTCATCATCGACCTCATCAACAAGGGCGGCGTGGCGGCCATGAACTACTCCATCTCCGACACCGCCGAGTTCGGCGAGTATGTCTCCGGCTCCCGGGTCCTGCCCTATGAGGAGACCAAGAAGAACATGAAGGCGGTTCTGCGGGACATCCAGGACGGCGTGTTCGCCGGCCGCTGGATCGCCGAGAACCGGAACGGCCGCACCTTCTTCAACGCCAAGCGGGCCCAGCTGGCCAGACACCCCATGGAGGTGGTGGGCGCGGAGCTGCGCCGCAACATGCTCTGGGGCGAGGACACCGATCTGGACACCGCATCCAACTGACGCCCCGGGGAGGTCTCCCCTCTCCAAAACCACAAAGGAGGTCTTTTCATGCGCAGCGACACTGTCAAATCCGGCGTGCCCGCCGCTCCCAACCGCTCTCTGCTCTACGCCCTGGGCCTGACCCGGGAGGAGTTGGAGCGGCCGCTGATCGGCGTGGTGTGCTCCTATAACGAGATCGTCCCCGGCCACATGAACCTGGACAAGATCGCCGAAGCCGTCAAGGCCGGCGTCCGGGCCGCCGGGGGCACCCCGGTGGAGTTCCCCGCCATCGCCGTGTGCGACGGCATCGCCATGGGCCATGTGGGCAGGAAATACTCCCTGGGCACCCGGGATCTGATTGCCGATTCCACCGAGGCCATGGCCATGGCCCACCAGTTCGACGGCCTGGTGATGATCCCCAACTGCGACAAGAACGTGCCCGGCCTCCTGATGGCGGCGGCCCGGATCAATGTGCCCACCATCTTCGTCTCCGGCGGGCCCATGCTGGCCGGGCGGCTGAAGGACGGGCGGCGGACCTGCCTGTCCCACATGTTCGAGGCGGTAGGCGCCTACTACGCCGGCAAATTGGACGAGGCCGGGGTGGAGGAGTATGAGAACAGCGCCTGCCCCACCTGCGGCTCCTGCTCGGGCATGTACACCGCCAACTCCATGAACTGCCTCACCGAGGCTATCGGCATGGGCCTGCGGGGCAACGGCACCATCCCCGCCGTCTGGTCGGCCCGGCTGCGCCTGGCCAAGCACGCGGGCATGCAGGTCATGGAGCTGGTAAAACAGAATATCCGGCCCCGGGACATCATGACCGAGGCGGCCTTCCACAATGCCGAGACGGTGGACATGGCCCTGGGCTGCTCCACCAATACCATGCTGCACCTGCCCGCCATCGCCCACGAGTGCGGCATCGAGCTCTCCTTCGACATGGCCAATGAGATCTCCCAGAAGACCCCCAACCTGTGCCACCTGGCCCCCGCCGGGGAGACCTATATGGAGGACCTGGAGCGGGCCGGCGGCGTCTATGCCGTCATGGCCGAGCTGGCCAAAGCCGGGCTGCTGGACACCAGCCTGATGACCTGCACCGGCAAGACCATCGCCGAAAACCTAGAGGGGGTGCGCAACCTGGACCCGGAGCTCATCCGGCCCATCGAGAACCCCTATTCCAAGACCGGCGGCATCGCGGTGCTCAAGGGCAACCTGGCCCCCGACGGCTGCGTAGTCAAGCAGTCGGCGGTGGCCCCCGAGATGATGGTCCACACCGGCCCCGCCCGGGTCTTCAACAGCGAGGAGGAGGCCATCCAGGCCATCTACGCCGGGAAGATCGTGGCGGGAGACGTGGTGGTCATCCGCTACGAGGGCCCCAAGGGCGGCCCGGGCATGCGGGAGATGCTCAACCCCACCTCGGCCATCTGCGGAATGGGCCTGGGGGAGAGCGTGGCGCTCATCACCGACGGGCGCTTCTCCGGGGCCACCCGGGGGGCATCCATCGGCCATGTGTCCCCGGAGGCGGCCTCCGGCGGCCCCATCGGCCTGGTGGAGGAGGGGGATATCATCGCCATCGATATCCCCAGCCACACCATCGAGCTGAAGGTGTCCGACGAGGAGCTGGCCGCACGCAGAGCCAAGTGGGTCTGCCCTGAGCCGAAGATCAAGACCGGCTACCTGGCACGGTACGCCAAGATGGTCTCCTCCGCCGACCGGGGGGCCATCCTGGAGTAAAATGCGGCGTCCCCGCAGGCCCCTGGACAGCCAGCGCAGCGCGCCCCGGAGGATTTCCTCCGGGGCGCGTGTTTTTCCCGGGAAAGGTTGTAGTTGCGCGCGGGGCCCAAATCGGCTATAATGGCCTCAGCGGCCAGCGGCCCGACTTAAGAGGAGAGCTAAGGAGTTTTGAGTATGAGACAGCGCAGCATTCCCATCTGTATTATTCTGAGTTTAATTACCTGCGGGATTTACGGCATCTACTGGTTTATTTGTGCGACGGATGACGCCAATCAGGTCTCCGATACCTACCATACGTCCGGCGGCATGGCCTTTATCTTCAGCCTGGTCACCTGCGGGATCTACGGCATCTACTGGGCCTATAAAATGGGGGAGGCCATGGATCAGGCCCGGATGCGCAGCGGCGAGCCCACGGGCAGTCTGGCCATCATCTATCTGCTGCTCAATCTGTTCGGCCTGTCCATTGTCACCATGGCCCTGCTTCAGAACGAGCTGAACAAATACGAGATCGTCTGATGGCCGCCCGCCTGCGCCGGCTTTGCCGGTGGGTGGGGCTGGCCCTGGTCCTGGGGGCGGGCTACGCCCTGTGGGGTTGTGTCACCGGGCTGTGGCTGCCCTGCCCCTTTCACGCGCTCACCGGGCTGGAGTGCCCCGGCTGCGGGGTGACCCGCATGTGTATGGCCCTCCTGCGGCGGGATCTCTCCGCCGCTTGGGCGGCCAATCCGGGGCTCCTGGCACTCTTACCAGCCATTTTGCTCCTCTCCGCCGTCCGGGCTGTGCGGTATGTGCGCACCGGCGCGCCGGCCTCCCGGGGGGAACAGGCCGCCGCCTGGGTGCTCTCGGTGGTGCTGGTGGGGTATGGAGTGCTCCGCAATTTGATGTAAGCAAACAAGGGCGCGCTGCCTGCGGCAGCGCGCCCTTGCCGTATGGTCAGAACGTGAGGGGCATGTGAGTTTCCTCCTGGTCCAGGATCCAGTCATAAAACCGGGCGGCGGCAGCCCAGAAATAGGGCCGGGTCCACAGGCCAAGCAAGCCCAGGGTCAGGGCAGTGAGGAGTCCCCAGCCCAAAAAGGAGAGCCAGAGCTTCCACAGCGCGGCCTTCCGCCCCCGCATGAGGGCGATGCTCCGGGAGATGGCCTGGAGGGCCCCCAGGCCTGGCTGGTCCAGGAAAAGAAAGGGGAGCAGTGCATACCGGGGCAGGAGCCACAGGAGCAGCAGGAAGCAGAGGAGGGCACAGGGAAGGGCGGCGAGCAGGCCCCAGGGTCCCCAGGCCTCTACCGCCAGCACCCCGAGAGAGGCCAGCAGGCCCATCCCGAGTCCCCAGGGCAGCAGGCGCACCACGAGCGCCAAGGCGAGCGCGGCCATCCGGCCAGGCATGGAAAAGCCCTCCAGCAGGCACCAACATCCGGCCTCCTCCCGGCGGGAGAGGCGGAGAGAATAGCTCAGGTATCCGATCCAGGCCGCCAGGCTGTAGAGGGTGCACAGAAGGGCCAGCGCCTCCAGAAGTAGGACCTGGGCGGGGAGGAGGAAGGGCAGGTCCCACAAACTCCCCAGGGCCAGGGCCATGGCGGCCAAGGGCGGCAGGACCGTGAGCAGCCCAAAGAGCAGCGTCACCCAAACTGCCCGGGGCCGGGCCGCAGCCAGGGCCTCGCGGGCCTCCCGCCGCGCCTGTGCCCGGTTGAAGCGCTCCTCCATGGTCACCCCTCCTCTTCGGCGCAAAATTCAGCCCTATGATACCACGAAACGGCTCGATTTGCAACCATGGCTGGGAGCATGGTAGAATAAAGAAGAAAGGAGATGGGCCGAATGCCGGAATTTGAATGTTGCAAGCTGGAAATTTTTCTCCCAGAAGACCACCTGGAGCCCCTGCAAGAGGCGCTGCGGGCGGTGGACGCGGGGCACATCGGGATGTACGACAGCTGCCTCTCTTACAGCCGGGTCATGAGCTGCTGGCGCCCCCTGCCGGGGAGCAGTCCCTACCTGGGGGAGCCGGGGGCCCTCAGCCGGGAGCCTGAGCTGAAGGTGGAGGTCACCTGCCTCGCCTGCCGGGTGGACGAGACCGTGGAGGCGGTCAAGCGGATTCACCCCTATGAGGAGCCGGTCATCAATGTCATCCCCCTCTGGCGCACCAGCTTTACTCCCTGAGCTCACTCGGCCGCCGGCCGGAGCATTCTTAGGAAAAAAGAGGAAAAATTTGCGGGAAAGGCTTGCGATTTGACTGGATTCCTGATATGATAAAACGCCTGCTCCACTGGAGAACGGTGGACGGCAAAAAAACCGAAAGGATGTTGATAAGTGAAACAGATCAGACCATGCCTTGCATGGACCGCAGCGCTGGCGCTGCTCGTGTCCGGATGCGCACCTCAGGAGGCCCAAGAGACCCCTGCTCAGGAGAACGCAGCTCAGGTCCTCACGCTGGAGGCGGCTCAGGCTGCCGTACTGGAACATGTGGATGTGGATTACTCCTATGAACTGGCCCTCAGGCTGGAGGAGATCCGCTCCAACGAGGCGCTGGGCTACCGGACAGCGGGCTCCCAGGCGGAGCTGGACACCGGAGACCTGCTGAAGGCGGAGATGGAGGCCATCGGCCTCTCCAACGTGACCAAGGACGCCTTCACCCTGGACACCTGGACTTTTGAGACCGCACGGCTTACCTACACCGGGGCCGACGGCGGGTCCTACACCACCGAGCTGGGCGGCTATCAGACCGACTTCCAGACCGACGGAGCCGAGACCTTTACGGTGATCGACGGCGGCCAGGGGACGGAGGCCGACCTGGCGGGCCTGGATGTGGCTGGCAAGCTGGTACTGATCGATATCAATCAGCGGGATAACTGGTGGATCAACTATCCCGCCTATGAGGCCCATCTGAATGGGGCGGCGGCGGTGCTGGCAGCCCAGGATGGAGGGTACGGCGAGGTCAGCCCGGATGCCCTCAATGCCCAGGATGTGTGCGGCCCGGCGGACGCCGCCGCCTTCTCCATCTCCCGCACGGAGGCCGACCATCTCCGGGCCGCCATGGCCGCGGCCGGGACCAACGAGCTGACCGTCACCTTTGAGGCCAGCAGTACGGTGGGCCTGGACGGGACTTCCTACAACATTGTGGGCACCATCCCCGGGAAAGACCCGGACGCCATGGTCCTTATGAGCGCCCACTACGACTCCTACTTCTCCGGCTTCCAGGATGACAACGCCGCCATCGCCCTGATGATGGGCATCGCCAAGGCCATCGTGGAGAGCGGCTACCAGCCGGAGAAAACCCTGGTCTTCTGTGCTATGGCTGCGGAGGAGTGGGGGGTCAGCAACACCCGCTACGACTGGTCCACCGGCGCCTACAACCAGATCTTCCGGGTCCACCCGGACTGGGTGGGCAAGGTGGTGGCCGATATCAACTTCGAACTGCCCGCCATGAACGAGGGGGAGACGGACCAGATTCGCGCCTCCTACGAGCTGAAGACCTTCCTGGAGAATTTTGCCCCCACCGTTCCCGCAGTGGAGGGGGTCTTTGAAAGTGGCATTGAGGTCATTGTGCCGACCCAGACCTGGTCGGACGACTTTTCTCTGTCCATTGCCGGGGTGCCATCTACAGTCACCGCCTTGCGAGGGGGTTTTTCCCAGACCCACTACCACAGCCAGTTTGACAATGCCGAGACCTACAGCGAGGCGGCCTTCCGCTTCCACCATAACCTATATGCCATGCTCATGCTGGAGTACGACCACTGCGCCGTCTCCCCCCTGGACTTCTCCACGCGGCTGTCCGCTTTCCGGGAGAGCATGGACGAGGAGCGCCTCTCCGGCGTAACCCTCCCCGACGGCTCCAATGCCCTGGAGGCCCTGAACGGGGCCCTGGAGGAGGCCGAGGCCGCCGCCCAGGCCGCCTGGGCCCGGGTGCTGGAGGTCAACACCGCTTATGCCGCCGCCCTGGACGGGGGTGACACCGAGCAGGCTGACGCCCTCCTGGCTGAGAGCCGCGCCCTGAATGACCAGGTGCTGGAGGCGTTCCGGTACGCGGAGGACCAGTTTGTCCGCCTGACCTGGGAGGATGTGTCCATCTTCCCCCATGAGCACAGCCAGAACAATCTGGACGCCCTGGACGGTGCGGTGGAGGCCCTCCGGGCCGGGGATGCCCAGAGCGCGCTGGACGAATACCTCTATCTGGTGGACAACAACTGGTATGCCTACGACTGGAGCCGGGAGACCTTTGACTACTTCACCGACTACGTATTGGACCAGCCGGACGAGCGCCTCATGTGGGGCGCGGGCCGGGTGCAGGGACATGTGGACCTCTTCGATGTGATCAACAGCCTCCAGGCGAAGGCGGAGGCGGGAGATACCGATTTCACCGCCGAGCTGGAGACCCTGACGGCCGCTCAGACCTCGGAGCAGGCCCTCCTGACCCAGCAGGCCGCCCATGAGGTGGAATCCCTCCAGGAGCTGACGGGCCAGCTGAGCGCCCTGACGGCCGCCTGAGAGGCATCTCCAAAGGGCCCGCCTGCCGTTGCGAAATAGGAAAAAGCCGTCCCCCGGCAAGGCCGGGGGACGGCTCATTTTTTGGAGCGGGTGGAATCAGATGCTCAGCTGCGTCCACAGGTCGTTATAGAGGGTGCGGGTCTCGGCGGGACGGACCAGATAGACCTCGCAGCGATCCAGCACCTCCTGAGGCGCGGCCATGATCTCATAGAGCTCCTCATCCAAAGGCTCGCCGTAGAGCTCCTCATAGTAGGCGGGGTACTGCTCCAGGGCCTCTGCGTTGGGGGAGGCGTACCAGATGTAGTCCATGTTCTTCAGGGAGGCCTCGGTGGAGCAGATAAAGTTGATCCACTCGTGGGCCTCGTCCACATTTTCGGCGTCCTTGAGGACGCACATGGCGTCTACAAACCAGTTGGAGCCCTCCTCAGGGACCACATAGGCCAAGTCGGGGTTGTTCTCCAGCATGGTCAGGTAGTCGCCGGCGTAATAAGTGGCGATGGCGGCCTCGCCGGACTCCATTTTGTCAAAGACCTCGTCCATGACAAAGGCCTGATACACGCCCGCCTCCTTCGCGTCGGCCAGACGCTGGTAAGCGGCCTGGAGCTCCTCTTCACTGTCGGTGTTCACCGAATAGCCCAGGTTCAGCAGGGCGATGCCCAGCGCGTCCCGGGAGTTGTTGATCATCAGTACCTGGTCGGCGTACTGGGTATCAAACATGGCGTCCCAGCTGGTGATCTCCTCGTCCACCATCGAGGTGTTGTAGATGATGCCCAGCGTGCCCCAGGCATAGGGCACGGTATATTGGTTTTCGGGATCGTAGGCCAGATTTCGGAAGCGCTCATCGATCTTTTCAAAATTGGGGATCTGTTCATAGTCCAGGGGCTGGAGCATGTCCTCCTCAATGAGCTGGGAGATCATGTAGTCCGAGGGCACGATGACGTCGTAGTTGGCGCCGCCCATGCTCAGGATGGAATAGAGCTCCTCGTTGCTGGGGACGGTCTGATAGTTGACCCGGATACCCGTCTGCTGCTCAAATTCATCAATCAGAGATTCATCGATGTATTCCCCCCAGCTGCACACGTTGACGACGCGGTCTTCCGAGCCGCCGGGCGCGGACGCAGTTCCGGAACAGCCGGCCAGCAGGCCGGCGGACAGGGCGAAAGCCGCTGTCAGGGATACGAGTTTTTTCAATGGATCATTCCTCCAGTAAAATAGATTTATTTTCACCCCAGCGGGGTAAAAATCAGAGAGACACGCGCCGGGCTTCCGCCTTCTCCTGCCGGGCCTCCCGGACGTTGATGATGATCAGCAGGGCCAGCACCGCCACAAAGAGCAGGGTGGAGACTGCGTTGACCTCCGGACTGATGCGCTTTTTGGTCATGGCGTAGATGCGCATGGCCAGGTTCGCGGTGGAAGAGCCGGCGGTAAAGTAACTGATGACGAAATCGTCCACGCTCATGGTGAAGGCGATGAGCAGGCCGTTGACAA
>CALXDE010000140.1 GCA_944386965.1 uncultured Oscillospiraceae bacterium | reverse complement strand
GGTCGGGCAGGAGATAGTGCTCCAGCCCGGCCTTGATAAAGCCGTCGATCGTGCGCTGGATGGCCTTCCAGTCCTCGCAGTGGTTGCGGAGCATCAGGCGGTTGATGGCCAGGCACCCGTTCATCTGAAAGGTAAAGATGGACTCCGCCTCCTGGAAGGTGAGGAGGCTGTGGGACATGAGGTAGGTGATATAGTTTTCCTGATAGGCCTCGGAAATTTTGCCAAGCAGCCGTTCTGTCACCGACTCGTCCAGAAACAGCACCCGATACTGCCGGCTGCTGTGGATCTTGTCGCAGAAGGGATAGGTGGCGCACGTCCTCTCCGGGCAGAGCACGTGGTCCAGGACACAGGTGGTATCGGAGAGCATCTCCGCGATCAGGTCGTCCAACACGTCGTCCAGATCCAGGTAGTGGAGGTAGAAGGTACCCCGGTTCATCTCCGCTTTTCTGCACACCTCCGTCACCGTTACACGGCTGAAGGGCTTTTCCTCCATCAGCTCCAGCAGCGTCTCCCGGATGGCCTGCCGGGTGTAGCGGGTGCGGCGGTCCATCTTCCGGCCGCCGGGCTGGGAAACGTCCATGTGAATACACCGCCTCTCTGGTCATTTTTTTCGATCTGTTCAGAAACCGTACAGCCGGCTGGCATTGCCGATTGTATTTTCGGTGAAGACCAGTATAATATGTCTTGCAGGAAAAATCAACAGTGTGTTCATAAAAATTTTTTGTGACGAGAAACGGAGGATATGTGCATGGGACATGTGATCGCGGTGGCGGGAAAAGGCGGGGTAGGCAAGACCACCCTGTGCGGGCTTTTGATCCAGTATCTCTGCCAGAGCGGGAAGAAGCCGGTGCTGGCGGTGGACGCCGACGCCAACTCCAACCTCAACGAGGTGCTGGGGGTGGAGATCGGCCAGACCCTGGGGGAGCTGCGGGAGGAGATCGAGCGGGCGGGCTCGGACCCGAAGTACCAGATCCCCAAGGGGATCACCAAGTCCGACTGGCTGGAGACGCGGATGATGGACGCGGTGACCGAGGGGGAGGACTTTGACCTGATGGTCATGGGCCGCTCCCAGGGCCAGGGGTGCTACTGCTTTGTCAACGGTCTGGTCCAGACTCAGGTGCAGAAGCTCCAGAGCCGCTATCCCTATATCGTGGTGGACAACGAGGCGGGGATGGAGCATGTGAGCCGGGGGATTCTGCCCCAGATGGAAAAGGTGCTGCTGGTGAGCGACTGCTCCCGCCGGGGCGTCCAGGCCGCCGGGCGGATCGCGGAGCTGATGGGGGAGATGCATTTCCACCCGGACACGGTGGGGCTCATCGTCAACCGGGCGCCGAAGGGGGAGCTGGACCCGGGCACCCGGGCGGAGATCGAAAAGCAGGGCCTGTACCTTCTGGGCGTGGTCCCCCAGGACGACGCGGTCTACCGCTTTGACTGCGACGGCCGGCCCATGGTGGAGCTGCCGGCGGACTCCCCGGTGCGCGGGGCCCTGGGGGAGATCGCAGCCAAGCTGGGCTTGTAAGGAGGCGGAAGGCATGGACGGATGCATGGAGGCCCGGGCCGCCATCACCATCAGCGAAATCCCCTGCCCCCAGTGCGGGGAGGGCATGGAGCTCTTCATCAAGGACGGCGCCCTGGCGGCGGACGCCGTGTGTGAGAAATGCGGCTATACCATCCCCGCCGGCGCGTCCGGGTGCTTTTGACCTTGGACGGGGCGCGGGCGTCCGGAAGCGGCGGGGACAACAGAGCGGGGAGGCGAAAGCCTCCCCGCTCTGTTAATCCGCAGGCGCCTGAGGAATTTTCAGGGCGGTCTGCACCGTAAATACCTCCTCCGTGTAGCGGATATCCAGGATGCTCTTATATTTTTCCGCCACGGCGCGCATCTGCGTCAGGCCGAACCCGTGGATATCCGCATCGGATTTTATGGTCTTCAGCCGCCCGTGTCCATCCGTTTTCACCTGACCGTCAAAGGTGTTTTCACACGAGAGGAACAGCAGGCCGTTGACCACCCGGGCCTTGAACACGATGTGCCGCTCCCGCCCCTCCGGCGTGCGGGCGGCGCCCTCCAGCGCGTTGTCAAACAAGTTCATCAGCAGGGTGCACAGGTCCGTGTCCGGAATGGCCAGCTGTTCCGGCACCACCACCGCCGCCCGGAACGCCGCGCCGATCTCCCGGGCCCGGGCGGCGGCGTCCTGCAGCATGGCGTTGAAGGGGATGTTCTTGGTATACAGCGCCGGCGAAACCGCAATGGCGGCCTGCCGCCAGGCCGCCAGCTCCCGCCGCAGCCCCTCCAGATCGCCGGACTGGAGCATGGCGTCCAGCGCGGCCAGCTGGTGATTCTGCTCGTGGCGCTGTTTGGCCCCTTCCCGCAGCTTCCGCTCCAAATCGTGATAGCTCTCCAGAATCAGCCGGTTGCGCAGGACGAGGGCCCGGGCCTCCCCCTGGGTCTGGGCCATGGAGCGGAGCAGATCCCAGGCCGCCAGCAGCGCGCACACCAGCACCAGCCACCAGATCAGCCAGTAGAGGGTGCTGCTCCAGATACCCGCCTGCAGCTGGTTCTTCAGCACCGCAAGATACCTGGCCAGATAGCCGTCCCGCAGGTGGGAGAGCAGCCCCAGGACCACCAGCGCCCCGGCGCTCCAGGCGGTGCACCGCCCCAAAGCCCGCCAGAACACCCGGTCCCGCCGGACCACCAGATACAGCGCCAGGGCCAGCGCCGCCAGCCACTCCAGCCACAGATGGGACCCCAGGTCCTGGACCGCCTGGGGCAGGAAATAGAGCCCATATCCCATGGTCAGCCGCCGGAGTGTCAGCAGGGCCGCCGCCAGGACCGGGAGCAGCAGAAGCCAGTTCCGCCGCCCCTGGGAGAGGCTCAGCAGGAACAGCCCCCACAACAGGACCAGGGCCAGGGCGGAGGCCCCGGCGGGCAGGCCGTAATAGTTGGCGTAGGCGATGGCCCCGGCCTCGTCGGTGGGGTCGTCGGTGAGGCGGAGGATGGGCGGCACGATGGCGAGGTCCGACAGGGGCCGCAGGTCCATCGTCAGCGTCTCCCCGCCCCCGACGGGCAGGGGGAGGTGCACCTGGCTCTGGTTGACCGTCTCCGGGGACTGGTCCGCGGCGGAGTACCACAGCTCCGTCTCCCCCAGGAAGACGGCCGTCTCCATCCCGGTGGTTTCAAAGACCAGAAAGGTGCCGCCCTCCCGTCCCTCCGGCAGGGTCATGGTATAGCGGTAGCGCTCCCCCTCCTCCAGCTCCGGCGGGAGGCCGACCGGGTCAAAGGGCGTCTGCGCCCCTTCGGCGGACACCACCGCCCCCGTCTCCCAGGCGGGGTAGACAAACGAGTTCTCCGACTGGGTGAAGCGCTGAAGGAACAGCAGCACCCCGACACAGACGGCCAGAAACGCCGCGGCGCAGGCCCAGTTTCCGATCCTTTTTTGACTCATATCGCCATTCCTCTGCTTTCTTGCCAATTGCCTTTGATATTTTCTTTCTACTTTATCAGAAATCCCCGCCGGAAGCAAGCGGGGACTGGCGGTCCCGCGGACGCGCCGGGCGGCCCCGGGGGACAGGAAGCGGAAAAAAGCAGTGACACCCGCCGCCGGGTATGGTACAGTAGAGGGGAGGAAATTTCCGGCATAGGGGCCGGGAGAGAAAGGATGCTGCGTATGAAACAACTGCACGGGACTGATCAGCGGACCATGGCGTTTATCAACCTGTACGGCGTCCTGGGCACACTGGAGGAGCTGTGCGCCCTGGACAGCCGCGCCCGGGAGATTCTGGGGGAGAAGCGGATGGCCGTGGGCTTCCAGGTGGCGGGCGGCCCCCGTGCCACCCTGACCTTTGACCGCGGCGCCTGCGCCCTCTTAGAGGGGGCGGACCGCTGCGACATCAAGCTGCCCTTCTCCACGCCGGAGAAATTCAACGGCATGATCGACGGCACGGTGACCCCCTTCCCCAGCAAGGGTCTGACCAAGGTCCGCTTCCTCACCAAGGAGTTTATCGCCCTGACGGACCTGCTGACCAAATATCTCCGGGCCGCAGAGGAGGATCTGAAGGACCCGGACTTCTTTGAGAAGAGCACCACTTTGATGTTCTACACCATCGCCTCGGCCATCAGCCAGATCGGCAATGAGGACCGGATCGGCAGGGCCAGCGCCTCCTACATCCCCGACGGGGTGATCCTGCTGTCCATCCAGGGCGGGCCCTCAGCCCTGATCGAGGCGAAGGGCCACCGGCTGAAAACGGTGAAGCGGCCGGGGGACCAGGCCGTTTCCGCGCGGATGGAGTTTGGCAGCATGGAGATCGCCCGGGACCTGTTCGAGGGGCGCCGCAACTCCCTGGCCTGCATCGGCACCGGGGAGATCCGCATGGGCGGCCAGGTGCCCATGCTGGACAACATGAACCGGATTCTGGACCGGGTGGCCCTGTATCTGGCGTAAAGGAAGGAGCGTACTGATATGAATACCTATACCAAGAGCCGCGAGGAATTCGCCCGGGCGGTGAAGGTGATCCCCTCGGGGATCTACGGCCACCAGGGCCCGGCGGAGGGCTGCTTCATCCCGGTGGACGCCTTTCCCATGTTCTCCCAGCGGGCCAAGGGCAGCTACTTCTGGGATGTGGACGGCAACCGCTTCATCGACTACATGTGCGCCTACGGGCCCAATGTCCTGGGCTACCGGGACGAGGAGGTGGACGAGGCCGCCCGAAAGCAGATGGAGCTGGGGGACTGCGTCACCGCCCCCTCCACCAGGATGATCGACTTTGCCGAGCTGCTGGTGGATACCGTTGCCAGCGCCGACTGGGCCTTTTTCGCCAAAAACGGCAACGATGTCACCACCCTGGCGGTGCTGACGGCCCGGGCCTACAGCCACAAGAAAAAGATCGTGTTTTTCAAGGGGTACTACCACGGCGTGGCCCCCTGGACCCAGAAGGTGGACTATGCCGGCATCCTGGAGGAGGATGTGTGCAACAACCTCTATGTGGACTGGAACGACTTTGACCAGCTGGAGCGGGTGTTCCAGGAGAAC
>CALXDE010000139.1 GCA_944386965.1 uncultured Oscillospiraceae bacterium | reverse complement strand
CGATGGCGTAGTAGAAGCCGTCGCCGGACTCAAATTCCGTGAAGCCCTCTCGGAGCTGGTTGACGGAGAGCCTTTCGTCCACCTGGGTGGCCTCGAAGTCCAGGCTGAAGTAGTCGGGGAACTCGGTATGCTCCGCAGCAAAGGCGCTGACGGACAGCAGGCTCACCGCCATGGCGGCGGCCAGGATACGGGAAATCCATTGTTTCATGTTACGTTTCTTTCTCCTTTTGTTTTTTCGTTCCCCGGGTTATCCCGGGGCTCTGTCTCCTATTTTAGACAAAACAGAAAAATTTGCAAGGTCTGACGGGAAAATCATGGATATTTTTCCACCCCGGCCCGGCCGCCGGTTGACAGATCCCCCGGGACAGGTATAATAAAACCGGATCGAATCTTTCCGATCCAAGCCGAAAAAGAAAAAAGAGAATTTGTTTCCGAGCCGCCGGGCCTAAGGCAGTCGCTATGGCCCTCCGGCCAGGCCCATCGGGCCAACGAGTGATGCTGGAAACGGCATGGCTTTCCGTGTTTGAGAAGGAAACCGTTGACGGGATCTGCCGGAGCGCGAGGCCGGCGGATTCGCGCTTGCGCTGTCAGGCGGACTGCCCTTCCGGATGCGGCAGTCCGCTTTTTTGCCGGCCGGACGGCTCGGGATGAGGAGGGAAGGTATGAAAAAAAGCCTGGAATATGGGAAAGCCAGGGAGATCCTGCTGGAGTGTGTATCCGCGCTGGGCACGGAGCGGGTGGCGCTGGAGGATTGCGGCGGCCGGATTCTGGCGGAGGATCTGGTGGCCGGAGAGGATATCCCCGCCTTTGACCGCTCCCCCTATGACGGATACGCCTTCCGTGCCGCCGATACCGCCGGCGCGTCTCCGGAGCATCCGCTGACGCTGCGGGTCCTGGAGGAAATCCCCGCCGGGGGCGTGTCCCATGTCCCCGTCACGGCGGGGACAGCCGTGCGGGTGATGACCGGAGCGCCCATTCCGCCGGGGGCGGACGCGGTGGTGATGTTTGAGCGGACCACGTTCACCGGCGAGACGGTGACCCTCACCCGCCAGGCGGCTCCGGGGGAGAATCTGATCCGGGCGGGGGAGGACGCGCGGCGGGGGACGGTGCTGGCCCGCCGGGGGCAGCGGATCGACGCGGGGCTGGCGGGGACGCTGGCATCCCTGGGGGAGGCGCGGCCCCTGGTCTTCCGCCTCCCCACCGTCGGCATTGTCTCCACAGGCAGCGAGCTGGTGGAGGCCGGACAGACGCCGGGGCCCGGCCAGATCCGGAACGCCAACCGCTACGCCCTTGCCGCCGCCCTGCGGGCCGCCTTCTGCCGCCCGGTCTATCTCGGCACGGCGGGGGACGACGCGGCGGATATCGCGGCGGTGTTGGAGCGGGGGCTGGCGGAATGTGACGCGGTGCTCTCCACCGGCGGCGTGTCCGCGGGAGACTTTGATCTCACCCCGGAGGCCATGGAGCGGGCAGGCGTCCGCCTGCTGTTCCGGCGGGTGGGGATCAAGCCGGGCATGGCCTGCGCCTACGGCACGCGGGAGGGCAAGCTGGTGTGCGCCCTCTCCGGCAATCCCGCCTCCGCTCTTACCAATTTTTATGTGCTGGCGCTGCCCGCGCTGCGAAAGCTGGCCGGATGCCCGAACCCGGTGCCCCGCACCTTTCCGGTGGCGCTGGACGGCGGTTTTTCCAAGTCCAGTCCCCAGACCCGCTTCCTCCGGGGGACCCTGGAGCTCCGGGACGGGTCGGCGTGGATGGTTCTTCCGGGCGGCCAGGGCAATGTGGTGCTGAGCAGCGCCATTGGGTGCGATATGATGGCGGTGATTCCCGCCGGCAGCGGTCCGGTGGCGGCGGGCACCGTGCTGAGGGGATTCCTGCTGTAGACAGCGGAGGGGGGCGGACCGCTGTCCCCTCCGGCTTGAAGCCGCGCGGGCGGGGCAATGTTTTTTCCCGGGACGCAGGTCCCCCTGGCGCCGGGAAATGTCCAGGGGAGGAGGGCTGCGCCAGCGGCGCAGCCCTCCTCCCTTTCCGGTCACTTCATGAATTTTCGGATCAGCTTCAGCTTGCTCTCCCCATAGGGGTGGTAGCGCATGGGCAGGTCCAGCCAGGTGGACTTCTTCACAATGCTCCGGTAGTGGGTGAAGGTGTCAAAGCTCTGCCTGCCGTGGTAGCTGCCCATGCCCGACTCCCCCACCCCGCCGAAGGGCATGTGGGTGGTGGCCAGGTGGATGATGGTGTCGTTGATACACCCGCCGCCGAAGGAGCATGTCTCCAGCACCCGTTTCTCCACCGCCTTGTCGGCGGTGAAGAGGTAGAGGGCCAGGGGCCGGGGCCTGCCGCGGATGAAGCGGATGACCTCCTCCAGATCCCGGTAGGGCAGCACCGGCAGGATGGGGCCGAAGATCTCCTCCTGCATGATGGGGCTCTCCGGGGACACATCGTCTAAAAGGGTGGGCTCGATGAAGCGGCGGGCGTCGTCTGTGCCGCCGCCCAGGAGGATCTCCTGCCCCTCCAGCAGGCCCTTGACCCGCTGGTAGTGCTTCTCGCTGATGATGGTGGGCATGTCGGCGTAGTCCCCGCCGGGGAAGAACGCCTCCAGAGCCTCCCGGAAGGCGGAGACAAAGGGCTCCTTCACCTTCTCGTGGAGGAACAGGTAGTCCGGCTCCACGCAGGTCTGCCCGGCGTTGAGGACCTTGCCGAAGGCGATGCGCCGGGCCGCCAGCTTCACGTCCGCCGTCTCATCCACGATCACCGGGCTCTTGCCGCCCAGCTCCAGCGTCACCGGGGTCAGGTGCTTTGCCGCCGCCTCCATGACCACCTTCCCCACCGCCACGCTGCCGGTGAAAAAGATGTAGTCGAATTTCTCGTCCAGCAGGGCGCTGTTTTCCCGCCGTCCTCCCTCCACCACGGCGATGTATTCCGGCGGGAAGCTCTCCCCCAGAATCCTCGCCAGGGCGGCGCTGGTGGCCGGGGCGTAGGCCGAGGGCTTCACCACCGCGCAGTTGCCCCCGGAGATGGCCCCCACCAGAGGGGAGAGACACAGCTGCACCGGGTAGTTCCAGGGGGACATGATGAGGGCCACCCCGTAAGGCTCAGGGGAGACAAAGCTCCTGGCGTGGAACTGGGCCAGGGGGGTGGGCACCGTCCGGTCTTTCATCCAGCCGCGCAGGTGCTTTTTGTGAAAGCGGATCTCCTCCAGCACCAGCCCTGTCTCGCACATGTATGTCTCCATGGGCGCCTTGTTCAGGTCCTGTTTCAGAGCGTCCATGATGCGGGGTTCATGGCGTTTCAGCGCCTGGTACAGCGTCTCCAGCGCCCGCAGGCGAAAGTCCGCGCCCCGGGTGGCGCCGCTCTCAAAATACGTTCGCTGCCGTGCCACAATCTCTGTGATGCTCATATGCTTCCTCCTATCCGCTCCAGCTCGTCGCGCACCCGGTCCGCCAGGGGAAGGGCGCTCCGCCGCGCCAAAAAAGCCCGAAACTCTGCCTGGACGGTCTTTGCGGCCTGGCCGCAGTCCAGCACCGCCGGAGCCAGGGCCAGCCAGCACACCCTCATGCACCAGGACGCCAGGGCCTCGGGCCCCTCTCCGGCGGGGCGGACCTCGGAGAAATAGCGCCGCCCCTCCAGCGCCCGGGCAATGGCCCGGGCAATGTCCCCCTTGGCCCAGCGGGCAAAGCCCCAGAACTGCTCCCGCACCTGGGGGAGGGCGTCTCCCCCCTCCCCGGCCCGGGCGCACAGGTCCGCGGCCTGGGGAAATCCGGCCCGCGCCAGGGCCTCCGTCAGCGCCGGCAGGGCGGCGGTCAGCCGCCGGGCAAAGCGGTCCAGATCCTCCAGCCGCCGGGAACCGTAGGCCCGGTTCATCTCCCGGCGGCGGATGTCAATGAAGGCGTCCAGCGTCTCGTCGGACACCCGGATCATGTTCGCCCCCGTCTCGGCGGTGAAGGACCGGGCCATCAGCGCCCCGGCCACAAAGGAGTCCACATCCGCCTCCGCCGCCCGGTCCAGGGCCTCCTGGTAGATGGCAAAGGCCCGGAGAGACTGGGCGAAGGGAATGCCTGCCTCCAGCCGCCGGCCCACCAAGGCCATCACCGCCTGTCCCGAGGGGGAGACGGTCTGCCGCCGGCCGGCGCCCTGGGTGTCGATGAGTCCGGCCCGGACCAGCTCCGCGGCCTGGGCGGCGGTGAGGCCGGCGGCCCTGGCCGCGTCCCCCAGGGGGAGGGGCGCTCCGGCCTCGCCGCCGGACTTGTGGATGGCGTCCAGCAGGGCAAGCTCCGACTCCGCCACCGCCGGCGTCTCCAGCAGCCCCTTGATCACCGACAGGGGGTAAAACCGCTCCCGCTGGAGGGTGCGGATGCGCTGGATGGTTTCCACACAGTCCGGGGCGTAGTAGGCCATGTTCCGCCCGGTCTTGACCGCGGCGCGGATGAGCCCCTCCTTGGCGTAGAACTTCACCGTGGAGACGCTGACGCCGGCGGCTTTTGCCAGCGCGCCGATCTTCAGCAGGCCCTCTGTCTGCTCCCTGTTGGCCATGGTTTTCCCTCCTACTCCTGGCAGTCGAGAACGATCTTCACCACATCCGGCGGGTTCTGGATGGCCAGGCGCAGCGCCTCCTTGTACTGGGAGAGCTTGAAGTGGTGGGTGACGAAGCCCTCCACGGAATAGATCCCGTCCCGAATCCACTCCTGGGCCAGATCAAAGGTATAGAGGTCCCGGCCCCGCCAGTGCTCCATACCGTGGGCGTCCACGCCCACGAGCTTGAGCTCCTGCCACCAGATGGGGCTCTCATCAAAGGTCACCGCGTTCATGTGGTGGCCGATCTTGACAAAGGTGCCCTTGGCCCTCAGCAGCCGCAGCCCGGTGTGGTTCGACCAGTTGCCGCCGATGCAGTCATAGATCCGGTCAAAGCCGCCGAAGAAGTACTTGTTCCCCTGCATCCCGGTGTAGATCCGGCTGCCGCCGGTGGCCTTGGCTGTTGCCTCGTAGGGGTCCCCCTCCAGCACGTGGTCCGCCCCCAGCTTTTTGGCAAACGCCTGCTTGGTCTTGACCCGCTCCATGATCCAGACCTCGCACGCCGGCTCCACGATCTTGATGGCCTGGACCACCCCCAGACCGATGGTGCCGCACCCCATGACCAGGATCTTCTCCCCCTTTTTCGGAGGCGCGCAGAGGACGGCGTGGATGGAGACGCAGGTGGGCTCCACCATCACCGCCTGCTCGTCGGTGATCTCGTCGTAGATGTGGGCAAGGCCCCGGGCGGGGTAGATGAAGCTGTCCCCCCAGCCCGCGCCGGTGTCCGGCAGGTCATAGGGGGAGG
>CALXDE010000138.1 GCA_944386965.1 uncultured Oscillospiraceae bacterium | reverse complement strand
GTCTGCCCCATCTCCGCGGTGATGATTTCCATACTGCGCTGCTCGATCTGAGCGGGAGCCACCCGCTGCAGCTGAACTTTCATGGTCACTCCTCCTTGTTGAGAATCCGGTAGATCCGGTCCATATCCAGGGCAGCGCGCAGCCCATCCGCCAGCTTGTCGTACTGCTGCTGGGCGTAATCCGCCCAGTCGATGGCGGCGGTTTCCGCCGTGAGGCCCTTTGCCCTGAGCAGGCAGTTGACCAGGGCCGCGGCGCACTCGCCCTTGTCGAAGATTCCGTGGATATAGCACCCCATGATGTTCCCCGCCGCCAGTCCGTCGACCTTGCGGACGCCGTTCTGGTCCTCCAGGGCCAGGATGGGGGAGGCGTCCGGGTCCAGAGTTGTCTCGCCCATATGAATCTCATACCCTGTAAAGGAAATCCCCTTCATCGCAGAAAAGATCCCCTGGCTGGCAGTGAAGGCGCCGGTGACCTGGGTCCGGGTCTTCTCTCCCAGAAACACCGTGCGCTGGGGCAGCAGCCCCAGCCCCCGCAGGGTGCCGCCGCCCTCCACATGGTCCGGGTCGGACACCTCCCGGCCCAGCATCTGGTAGCCGCCGCAGATCCCCAGGACCGCGCCGCCACGCTCCGCGTATTTCAGGATGCTGGCCTCCATGCCGCTCTCCCGGAGCCAGCGGAGGTCGTCCATGGTATTTTTGGTCCCCGGCAGGATCACCAGGTCCGCCTTTCCCAGCTCCCGAGGGTCCCGGACATAGCGGACGGTGACCTGCTCCATGCGCTCCAGGGGGTTGAAGTCGGTGAAGTTGGAGAGCCGGGGCAGGCGCACCACAGCGATGTCAATGAGGCCCACCTTGCTCCCCCGCTCCAGGCGGGTGGACAGGGAATCCTCGTCGTCCACATCCACATCCAGCATGGGGATCACTCCCAACACGGGCTTTCCGGTCAGATCCTCCAGCTGCTTCAGGCCCGGGCGCAGGATCTCCACGTCCCCCCGGAACTTGTTGATGAGCAGGCCCTTGATGCGGTCCTGTTCCTCCGGCTCCAGGAGCTTCACCGTCCCGTACAGGGAGGCGAACACGCCGCCCCGGTCAATGTCCCCGGCCAGGAGCACCGGGGCGTCCGCCAGTTTGGCCATGCCCATGTTGACGAAGTCTTCCTCTTTCAGGTTGATCTCCGCCGGGGAGCCGGCGCCCTCGATGACAATGATGTCATTGGCCTCGTCCAGCCGGCGATAGGCGGCCAAGATGTCCGGCAGGAGCTCCTTTTTATAGCGATAATAGTCCGCCGCCCCCATAGTCGCCCTGGGTACGCCGCAGACGATCACCTGGCTGCCCACGTTGCTGGTGGGCTTGAGAAGGATCGGGTTCATATCCACAGAGGGCTCGATTCCGGCGGCCTGGGCCTGGACCACCTGGGCCCGGCCCATCTCAAAGCCATCGGCGGTGATGGCGGAGTTGAGGTCCATGTTCTGGCTCTTGAAGGGGGCCACCTTGTAGCCGTCCTGGGCAAAAATGCGGCACAGACCCGCGCACAGGAGGCTCTTTCCGGCGTTGGACGCCGTCCCCTGGATCATGATTGCTTTCGCCATTTCACAGCACCTCCCGCATGGCTTGAATCAGCTGCTTGTTCTCTTCCTCCCGGCGGACGCAGACCCGGTAGAAGTCCGGCCCCAGGCCGTGGTAATTGGCACAGGAGCGGATCAGGATATTCCGTTCCAGCAGCCGCTCCTTCAAATCCTCTATGCCCCTCGCCTGGAACAGCAGGTAGTTGGCCTGTCCCTCCCAGGCGGCACAGCCCAGCGCACGCAGGTCCTCCAGGAGCCTTGGCCGCTGGACGCGGAGAATCTCCCGCCCCCGCTCCGGCCAGTCCCGGCAGGCGCAGGCGGCGATGCCGGCGGCCTGGGCCACGTTGGACACGCTCCAGGGCTGGGCGGCGGCATACAGCCGCTCCAGCAGTTCTCTGTCGGAGCACAGCCCGTACCCCAGGCGAAGCCCCGGCATGGCGTAGGTCTTGGTGAAGGCCCGCAGCAGGAAAAGATTGGGGTTCTCCCCCACCGCCCGGGCCATATTCTCCCCGTCCGTCAATTCAACAAAGCACTCGTCCAGCACCAGCCGGGCGCCAACCTCTCCGCAGCGGCGGAGAATCTCTTCCAGCAGCGAGGGGGCAATGAGCCGCCCGGTGGGATTGTTGGGTGTGCAGAGAAAGACCAGGTCCATCCCCGGCGCAATCGCGTCCAGAATGGCGGCATCCAGATCGAAGCTTCCCTCCGGTGAGAGGGTGAAGCGCTCCACCGCGCAGCCGGAGAGGTGGAGGGCCTGTTCGTACTCCGAGAAAGTCGGAGCTGTCACCAGGGCCCGCTTGGGCTTTAAGGTCAGGCACAGGCGGAAGATCAGGTCCGCCGCGCCGCTGCCGCAGATCACCTGCTCTGGCTCTGCGCCGTCCCGCGCCGCAATGGCGGTACGCAGGGCTCTGCACAGGGGGTCGGGGTAGTGGACAGCGTCCGCCACAGCGTCTCCGGCGGCCTGGGCCACCTGGGGCGGCATCCCCAGGGGGTGGAGGTTGGCGGAGAAGTCCAGAACGCCGCTGTGGGTCCAGACGTCGCCGCCGTGGGTGTAAGTAGGCAAGGGGAATTCCTCCTTGTAATTGACAGATAAAGCGTTCTCTCCGCCGGACCGCTAAACGGCCAGCCAGAGGATCAGATAGGGGATGCAGACCAGCGCCAGAGACAAAAAGGCGGTGGCAAACATCAGGCGGTTGGCCCGGCGGATGTCCTCCGCCTCCACAGGCCGCAGGTCGTCGCCAATGGTGGGCTTCTCCACCAGTTTTCCAAAGTAGTAGCTGCTCCCCGCCAGCTGCACTCGAAGGGCCCCGGCCGCGGCGGCCTCGGTGTGGGCGGAGTTGGGGGACTTGTGGTTGAAGCGGTCCCGGCGGAAGATCCGCCAGGCGTTTCGCCCGCTCTGGCCCACCAGGGGCGCTGCCAGACACATGAGGGCCCCGGCGAGCCGGGCGGGGATGAAGTTCAGCACGTCGTCCCATCTGGCCGCGCAGGTGCCAAAGTAGCGGTAGCGGTCGTTTTGATAGCCCACCATGGAGTCCATGGTGTTGGCTGCCTTGTAGAAGATCCCCAGGGGCGCGCCGCCGATAGCCAGGAAAATCAGCGGGGCGATGACCCCGTCGGAGGCGTTCTCCGCCACCGTCTCCACCGCGGCCTTGGCCACCCCTGTCTCATCCAGGCGCTCCGTGTCCCGGCCCACGATCATGGATACCGCGTGCCGGGCCTCCTGGAGGGTGCCGGTCTTCAGGGAGCGGTAAACCTTCATGCTCTCATCCCGGAGGGATCTGGCCGCCAGACACTGGTAGGAGAGAACGATCTCCACAGCAAGGCGAAGCCACAGGCTCACCAGAGAGCACAGGAGCAGGATTCCCACCGTGACCCCCGTGGAGATCCCCAGCACCAGCACCACCAAAACCAATCCCGCCGCCCGCTCTCCCCGGGGCGTCTCCGGAAACAGGCGGCGCAGCAGCTTTTCCAGCCCCGCGATCAGGGCTCCGATGGCCCGCACCGGGTGGGGGGCCCAGTGGGGGTCCCCCAGGATCACATCCAGCAGACAGCCCGCCAGCAGGGCCATGAATTGCTCCATCACTGCCCGCCACCCCCCATCGGCTCCAGAATCTCCAGGGTCAGCGGGTCCTCGTGGACCAGCGCCCGGTAGCCCCCGCAGTTGGGGCACATCCAGTCGTAATACTCCCGCTCTGGCCGGCCAAAGCGCCAGAGCAAGCCCATCAGCGTGCCGCCGTGGCTCACCACGCCCACGCGCTCATAGCCGTGCTCTTTCGCGTCCGAGAGGAGGATCTCCAGGCCCTCCCCGGCCCGCTCCACCGCGTCCTCCGCGCTCTCCCCCACCGGGATCTTGGCGAAGTCCGCCGCGGAGATCCACTGCTGGTAGAGCGGGTCGTCCTTGAGCTCCTCGTGGTTCTTCCCCTCGAAGGGGCCGAAATCCGTCTCCCGCAGCTGCGGGATGACGGTTTCCTCCGCCTCCGGCCACAGCAATTCCGCCGTCTGGGCGCAGCGCGTCAGGGGGCTGCGGTAGACATGGTCCACCGCCGGCAGGGTGGGCGCCACACGGCGGGCCAGCTCCTCCCCCTCTGTCGCCAGGGGCACATCCAGCACGCCGATGAAGCGCCGCTCCTTGTTGCCCTGGGTAGTACCGTGCCGAATCAGGATCAGTTCCATTCCGGTTCTCCTTTTAAGATGCTGGGGATGCCGCAGTACAGGCGGATGACGCAGTCCGCCAGCTCCGCCAGGGCACAGCAGGTGCGGCCCACCCGCTCCCGCCAGTCCCGGTCCTCCCGGTCCATGGGGACCACGCCGCTGCCCACCTCGTCGCAGAGGATGACCGCGCGGGGCCTTCGTTCCAGAAATCGTTCCAAGGCGGGCATGGGGTCCGTCTCTCCCCGCAGCCAGGCCTCCAGCCCCGCCAGGACGGGCTTTCCCTCCGACGGGGCCCGGGCCACCTGATCCATCCCCATATGCAGTTGGGCGAGGGCGTAGGCCAGTTTCCCCTGGCCCGCGCCGCCGATGATCAACGTCATAACACTTCCACCACTTTCTGCGCCAGGAGCACTGAAAACACCATGGCGCACTCACAGATCTGAAGGAAAAATCCCTCCGTGTCCCCGGTGATGCCGCCAAACTGGCGGAAAGCCATCACGCGGTAGTAGAGGAACGTCAGCGCGGCGCCCAGCGCCGCGGCGCCCCCCGCCACGGGGCTCACCACTACCATGGCGCCTGCCGACAGGAGCGCCAGCAGACACAGCACCGCCCGGGCCCGCCTTCCGTCCACCGGCTCGGTGAACGTCGCCAGCAGGCCGCTGCCCCGGGCGTTTTTCCAGGACACCCCCGCAAGTCCCGAGAGGCTCCGGCTGAGCACCGGCCCCAGAGCCAAGACCAGGGCGCTCCCCCCGGCGGTGTCCGTCTCCAGCCAGAGGGCGTAAAACAAGAGCAGATAGAGCCCGCAGCAGATGATGGCGAAGGCCCCGGTATGGCTGTCCTTCAGAATTTCCAGCTTCCGCTCCCGGCTCTGATGGCTGGAGAGGGCGTCGCAGGTGTCACAGAATCCGTCCAGGTGGATGCATCCGGAGAGGGCCAGGGGCATCAGCACCGCCCCGGCGGCCTTCAGCGCTGTGAGATCCAACAGGTCGGCCAGATAAAGCCAGCCGTACAGCGCCGCGCCGATCACCACGCCCACCAGGGGAAACGCGCACAGGGCCCAGCTGAGGGACCGCTTGTCCCACTCCACGTGGGGCATGGGGATCTTGGAGTACATGGCGAAGGCGATAACGACGGATCTCATAGACACTCTGCTCCTTTGCTTTCTTGGCCAACACCTCTGTGGCGAATTGGGATGCCGCAGACCACCTCGTACACCTGGTCGGCCAGGGCCGCGGCGGCGCAGTTAACCTCCGCCAGGGCACGGAGGTAGCGGAGGGTTTCCTCGTCGTAGTCCATACCGTCGGAAAAGAGGTCGTTGCCCACCACCACGGTGAGAGCCGTCTGGGCCCGCAGAGCCTTCAGCCCCGCCAGGACCTGTTCCCCGGCGGCGTCCGGGTCCCCGCGCCCCTCCTCTGTGCCGAACCACTCGTTGGCAAAGAGGTTCGTAAGGTCCTCCAGCAGCGCCGCGCACCCGGCGGACAGCTCGATGCCTGCCAGATCCCGCTGCCGCTCGCAGGTGGTAAACCCCTTCCCCGCCCGCAGCGCCCGGTGCCGGGCAATGCGCCTGCGCCCCTCCTCTCCGAAGGGGGCCATGGTGGCGATATAGGCCCGCTTTTCTATGCCGCTCTGGACGATCAGGCTCTCGGCAAAGGCGGACTTGCCGCTGCCGGAGCCGCCGCTGACATAAATAAACATCGTCAGGTCAGGTGCTCATAGGCGTCGATGTTGATATCCGAGAAGGAGGACATGTCCCGGTACAGGGCCAGGGCCATGTCCAGCAGGGGCATCACAGCCACCGCGCCGGTCCCCTCCCCCAGGCACATCCGGGCATAGAGGAAGGGCTCCAGCCCCAGTGCCTCCAGCACCATCTTCCCGGCGGGCTCGTTGGAGGCATGGCTGGCCAGCATGTAGCCCAGGGCGTCCGGACACAGCCGCACCGCCGCCAGGGCGGACACGGAGGAGATAAACCCGTCGATCAGCACCGGCACATGGTACAGCGCGCCGCCCAGAAATACCCCCATAAGGCCCGCGATA
>CALXDE010000137.1 GCA_944386965.1 uncultured Oscillospiraceae bacterium | reverse complement strand
CTTGTGATACCATGGGGCATGCAACAAGATTCTTGTTATTTCTAACCTGTCAGGCAAGATTGCTTGTTGCATCGCGGATGATGCCGGACAAACCGGGTGGATTCACTTTTTCACGAAACTTCTATACATCTGTTGCTGCCGGCGCCGCATTCGACTCCGTCCGCAGGCGGAAACGAACAAAGCGGCAACCCCTGACGGGGTCACCGCTTTATTGGTGGGAGCGGGTGGATTCGAACCACCGAAGTCGTCGACAACAGATTTACAGTCTGCCCCCTTTGGCCACTCGGGAACGCTCCCATATGAACTTCTCTGCTAAGGGAAGGTTGGAGCTGGTAGACGGACTCGAACCCCCGACCTGCTGATTACAAATCAGCTGCTCTACCAACTGAGCTATACCAGCACGATTAGCAGCGTGGATTATTATAGCGGATTACGCCGGGATTGTCAAGCGCAAATTGCGAAAAAACATAAAAATTTTGGGAGGAGAAACCGTGAGGCTCTACAAAAAAATCCAACGCGACCCGCAGCGCCGCCCGTCCCGGGCGAATTGTTCCCTGTGCGGCCGGGAACTCTACCAGGGAGATGTCTGCTGGCAGATCAACGGCAGCACCCTGTGCCCGGAATGTCTGGGGGAGTATGCCGCCCGGTTCTTTGCGGCCCACCGCCGGGTCTTCGGAGAGGAGGGACGGGTGTGACGCTGATGGAAATGGCGGCGGAGTACCGCCGCAACTGCGTTCTGCTCAAAGAACGGATGGGACAGCTGAAGCAGGACGCGCAGACGGAACAGGACCCCGCAGCGGCACAGCTTCTACGCCGGCGGCTGGCGGACCTGACCGCGCTGTACCGGGAGGGGCGGGAGGTGGCCCTGCACATGGAGCGGTACTACGACAGGAGGTATTATAAGGATGGGAAGTTCACGTTCTAAGCCCAAGGCCGCCCCGGCCTACACCTACCGCAACAACGAATTTCTGGGAGATCTGGCGGACTGGAACCTCCACCACAGCCAGGACAATTCCGACCGCCTGGAGCGGCTGCGCCGGAATCTCCGGAAAGCCCGGGAGAAGGAGCTGACGCCCCGGCAGCGGCAGATGCTGCGGATGTACTACGATGAGGGCAAGAGCATGACCAAGATCGCCATGTCCCTGAAGGTAAATAAGTCCACCGTGTCCCGGACCATCTCCCGGGGAAGAAAACGTCTCCATCGGTACTTGCAATATAGCCTGTGATTTGGTATAAATGATAGTGTTGCGATATCCCGCATTACATATCCGCCACAGGCAGACGGAGGAGCCGCTATGCTGAACACTACCATGAAAAACAAATGGGTCCGGGTGCTGGCCGCCATGGTCGGCGCGGTGTTTTACGCCCTGGGTGTCAATCTGTTTCTGGTGCCGCTGGACCTGTACACCGGGGGCATCATGGGCGTGTGCCAGCTGATCCGGACCCTGGTCTATCAGGCGATGGGGGTAACCAACGGGTACGACTTCTCCGGTATCCTCTACTATCTGTTCAATGTGCCCATTTTCCTGCTGGCCTTCCGCACCCTGGGGCGGACATTTTTTGTCAGCAGTCTGCTGTGCACCACGATCTATACCCTGACCATCAGCGTGGTGCCCATCCCTGAACAGCCCCTGGTGGGGGATTTCCTCACCGGCTGCCTGCTGGGGGGCGCCATTGTGGGCCTGGGCTGCGGCATCGTGCTGACCTATGGGGCCAGCTGCGGCGGGACGGATATGCTGGGGCTCTACTTCTCCAAGCGGGGCGCCCGGTTCACCATCGGGCGGCTGAATATCGTCTTCAATGGGATTCTCTATGCCCTGTGCGGCATTCTCTTCAATGTGGAGACAATGATCTACTCGATCCTTTATATTGTGTTCTGTTCCGTGGTGCTGGACCGGGTCCATCAGCAGAGCATCAATGTCCAGATGCTGATTTTCACCAAGAACCACGCGCTGGACCTGTCGGAGTATATCATGAAGCATCTGCACCGGGGCGTCACCTGGTGGGATGGACAGGGGGCCTACACCGGAGAAAAGGTGAAGGTCATCTGTGTCTGCCTCTCCAAATATGAGATCAGCGACCTGCGGGAGGAGCTCCACCGCCAGGACCCCCACGCCTTCTATATCATTCAGGAGGGCGTCCACCTCAGCGACAACTTTGTCCGCCGCCTGTCGGAGTAAGGGAAAAGTCAACAGCGCCGCCGTCTTTTTAGACGGCGGCGCTGTTTTTTCAGCGCGGCATATACCAGTAGGAGTGAAAACCGGAAATCTGCTGCACGCTGCCCCTGGGCATTTGCCTGAGGGCGTTCCAGACGTTCAGGTAGTCCCCGCCGCCGAAGCTGATGCAGCAGGAGGAAAACCAGAGAAGAATGTCGCTGCCCGCCCCGCTGTAGGGGGTCAGGCACCAGAGGAGGAAGGGCAGCCATCCGAATATCAGGTTGGGCAGCAGGCTCATGAGGATGAACCGCGCCTTGGAGACGGGCCGGGTGCACACCACGAAGGCCATCAGGTCCTTGGGCGAGACAAAGAGATGCACCTCCGCCCCCCGGCCGAAGCACAGGCCGTGGAGCAGCTCGTGGGGCAGCAGGGTCAGGAAGGAGGCGGCAAAGCCCGCCATAAACCAGAACCCGGCCCCTAGAACCAGCCCGCCCCGGAGGGGGATGGTCACTACCCCCAGCGCCGCCGCTGCGGCCAGGGCCAGGAGGGACCACTTCATAGCCGCAAGGTTCAGCGCGGCGGTGTCCTCCGGCTCCCGGAAACGCACCGCCGAGGGCGGCAGGTCCGCCCGGGGCAGCTGGTTCTCCCCGGTATAGCGCCCGCAATAGATGAGCTTCATTTCTCCGCTCCCCTCTCTCCTGCGTTACAGAGCGGCCTTCAGGGCCTCCGCCATGTCCGTGTGCTCCCAGGGCAGGTCCACGTCCGTGCGGCCGAAATGGCCGTAGGCGGCGGTCTGCTCGTAGATGGGCCGGCGCAGGTTCAGGTAGGAGATGATCTTGCCCGGGCGCAGGTCGAAGAGGTCCTTCACGATCTCGCTGAGCTTCTCGTCACTGACCACGCCGGTGCCCTGGCTGTCCACCAGGACGCTCACCGGGTGGCTGACGCCGATGGCGTAGGCCAGCTCGATGTGGCAGCGCCGGGCCAGGCCCGCGGCCACCACGTTCTTGGCGATGTACCGGGCCATGTAGGCCGCGGAGCGGTCCACCTTGGTGGGGTCCTTGCCGCTGAAGCAGCCGCCGCCGTGGCTGGCGGA
>CALXDE010000136.1 GCA_944386965.1 uncultured Oscillospiraceae bacterium | reverse complement strand
TTCTCTCCGAAGCAGTTGCGGAACACCATGGTGTAGCCGTTTTCAAACAGGTCGTCCGGCGCGCTGTAGTAGGTGATCAGCAGCTTCCCGGCGCTGTTGAGCACATCCGCCGCCACATCCAAGATATTCAGGGAGGATGTGCCCACCACCGCCGTGATCTCCGGGTCACTGCTGATGGCGTTGATGACCTCCATCCCCTGCTGGAACTTGGAGTCATCGTTGTAAAATTCGTAGCTGATGGTATAGCCCTCATCGCCATAGAGCGCGTTCAGATCCTCTATGGCCATGTTGATGCCGTTGGTATAGCTCTCATCCGCCGAAAACACGTACTGCGTGTCCATCACGGCGATCTTGATGTTCTTGTCCTCGCCCGCCCCGCCGGAGGCAGGCGCCGCGCAGCCCGCCGTCGCCAGAATGGCCGCGCTCAGCATCAGTGCACAGATTTTTTTCATTTCTTCACCCAATTCATTGCAAGTCAGTGGCCCCTCTGTTATAATCAGACGGGAAAGGAGGGGATCGCATGGCGCTCCCAGACGGAGAAATCAACACCGTATTGGATCTCTTCAATCAGAAATGCATGGAGGACCCGGATTTTGCCAAGCTGGCGGAGGAAAATCCGATCTCCGCCTTTGACCAGCTGGCCCGGGCCCACGAGGCCGCCCTGGCCGCTCAGGAGGCGGCCGGCTTCCCCGTCCCCGTGGAGGGGCGGAAGCTCTCCTCCGAGGAACTGTCCCAGGTCCGCTGTGAATGCTAGCAAGTCCAATCGCTCTTTCACCCGGCGCCGCAAACGCGGCGCCGGGCTCTTTTCTTTTTAACCGGTAAAGTCCAGGTTGGCGTACATATCCCGCAGACTGGCGTCGGCGCCCTTGGCGTTGCCCTGGGCGTCCTTGGAGCCAAAGCCCCCCTGCTGGATGGCGTAGAGGAAGTCCACCATGCTGACGTTTGCCGCGTCCACGATGGCGAACACGGCGGCGTACTGCTCCGCGGCCTCCAGGTGGGCGGCCGGCAGGGGCAGCTGCTGCTGCTTCGCCGTCTGCAGACCCTCCAGGGACAGGGGGGGCAGCGCCGCCATCTGGCCCACCGCCGCCTGGCAGGCGGCCACCTTCTGCGAGCGCTCGTCGCCCTCTCCGGCGGCGGCCGCCTTCTTGGCGTCGTGGGCGTCCTTGGCGGACTTGGCGGCCCCGATCAGGTTGCCCACCAGTCCGATGGCGCTGCCCACGATGCCGGCAATGGTGCCGCCGATGGTGCCGCCGACCATCTTGGCGATGTTGCCCGCGAAGGACGTCAGCGTCCCCGCCAGGCTCACCGCCCCCAGGGCCACATCCCACTTCCCCTTGGCCACCTCGGCCTTTGTCATGCTCCGGCTGGCCTCCAGGGCCTGCATGCTGGTGAGGAGCGTCTTCTGCTTGCTCGTCAGCTCCGGCTTGCTCAGGTCCTCCTGGGCCGGGGGATTCTGGCTGTTCTGGGTATTTGGGGTGTTCTGGGCGTTCTGCGCGTTCCCGGCAGCCGCTCCGCCGCCCTCAATAGCCTTTTTGATCAGGCTGCTCAGGCTGTTGTCCGCCCCCTTGACGGCGTTGAACTTGCTGCCCTTCACCCGCTCGCACACCGCCGCGATCAGCCCGCTGCGGCCCTTGCGCTCGGCGGGCAGGGTGCCCTCCAGCTGCTTGCCCAGATTTTTCATGTTCTCCTTGGCCGCCGCGTCCTTCTGACGCTGCTCCTTCAACCCCTGGGCGTCCGCACCCAGGCCCAGGGTGTCGCCGATGGTGCTCAGGCTGCTGCCGGCCACGCCGAGAGCGTTGTTGGCCTCGCCGGCGGGGTCGTTGTCAGAGCGGAACCCCCCCGCGATGGAGGAGCCCACACTCACCATGTTGCCCATCGTGCCGAAGGACTTGGCGGCCACGCCTACCCGGCCCTTGTGGTCGGCCGACCCCATGGCTTCCATGCCGGAGCCCTGCATGGCGGCGATCTTCCTCGCCCGGGCCTCCTCCTGGTTCTTCACCTGCATCCGGGCGGCGTGTGTCTCGGCGATGCCCGTGCCGGTGGCGGCCAAAGCGGTGACCGTGCTGCCGGCGGCGGAGCCGTGTCGGTAGTTCTCGTCCTCCTGGGTCATGTTGTCGCCCTTCTCCTCGGTGTTCAGGTCCGAGTCGGCGGAGATCATGTCGGTGACAAAGCTTCCCGCGCCGATGGCCACGTTGGCCTTGTCCAGGTCGTCGCTCATTTTCTCATACTTCGCGTTCTTCGCCTCGGCGCTGTCTGCCGACGGTCCGGCCGCGGCCGCCGCCGAGCCGGCCGCCTCGTTGAGGGCGTCAAAATTGCTGGCCCCCGCGGCGCTGCCCCGCACCTCCTCCACCGCCTTGAAGAACTGAGCGCAGGCCGGATTGTTGAGCATATCGTCCACCGCCTTGGGGAAGGGGGAGTCACTGGCGCCGCCCCCCTCCTTCGCCGCGGCCGTGTCTATGCCCCACTGGACCGCCCGATCGGCGCTCTCCAGCTGCGGCTTGGCTGCCTCCAACTGCTCCTTTATCTCCTGTGCCTCTTTGTAGGTCGCATTTTCCTTCGCGGTCTTCTCATCGCCAGAGAAGTCCTTCTCCGCGTCTGCATAGGCGTCCATATAACTCTGAAGTCCGGGGATCAACTCACCCATGCCGCCCTTGATCTCCTGGATCTTTTCTTTCCGCTTCTCCAGAGCCGCCTTGCTCAGCCCCGCCTTGATCTGGGTGCCGACGCTCTCGATGCTCGCGCTCTGGCCGATGGCGGTATTTGTGTCTTTCAGACAGGTCCGCGCCGCGTTCGTCCGGGACACCAAATTTACGAGCTCCTCGTCCCTCTTTTCCTTCTTGGGATCTGGTTGCGCCGTGTCGCTGTCCTCCGCCCGGTGGATGCCGGTGTCCCCGGCGGCCACGTGGGCCAGCTCGTGGGCGATGAGGTGCTGCCCCTCCCGGGTGTCGGGAGCGTACTCACCATCGCGGAAGTAGATATCCTGCCCCCGGGTAAAGGCCCGGGCGTCGATCTGGCGGCTGGCCCGGTCGGCCCCGGCGCCGGTGTGGAGGCGCACGCCGGAGAAGCTGGCGCCCAGGGACTGCTCCATGGAGCCCATCAGCCCCGTGGGCAGGGGGCTCCCGCCGCCGGAGAGGTCCGCGTCGGCCAGCTCCGCCTGGAAGCCCATGCCCCCCGCCCCCTCGCTGGCGCGGAAGAGGCCGCCCACCGCCTGGTCCGCCGCCAGCTCGGCGCTGTCGCCGGTGCCGGAAACCTGGTAGCGGCTCATCCCCGGTTTGGTCTTGCCGGCTCCGCGAAATACGCCCCGGGTCCGCTGGTTTTCCAAATAGCGATCCTGTTCAAACATAGCGCGCCTCCTCTCACCCGATCTCCATTGCCAGGGCCTCCGCCGCCGTCAGGCCGTCCCGGCAGATAGCCCGGGCCCGGATGGCCAGGGCCTCCGCCTGCTGGCAGAAGGCGAACACCGCCGCCTGCATGTGGGACTCCTCCATGGCGATGGCAGGCTCCAGCACTACCACATATTTCATCCACAGATAGTCCTCCGCCACCAGCAGCGTGCCCATCAGGAACTGCTGGTTGCCGGCCTGGGCAAACCGCTCCAGCTCCTCCCGCCGCTCCGGGCAGG
>CALXDE010000135.1 GCA_944386965.1 uncultured Oscillospiraceae bacterium | reverse complement strand
AGCAGGGGCCGCAGGGGCCGGAGCCGTGCTCCCAGAAGTTGTCCTCCTTGCCGAACTTGAAGATGCGCTCGGCGGGAATGCCGATCTCCTCGTTCCAGATGCGGAAGGCCTCGTCGTCGGCGGGGGTCGTCTCGTTGCCGGCAAAGACGGAGGGGTACAGCCGGTCAGGCTCCAGCCCCACCCACTCGGGGGAAGTCAAAAACTCCCAGGCCCAGTGGATGGCCTCCCGCTTGAAGTAGTCCCCAAAGGAAAAGTTGCCCAGCATCTCAAAGTAGGTGCCGTGGCGGGCGGTGTGGCCGATGTTCTCGATGTCGCCGGTGCGGATGCACTTCTGGCAGGTGGTGACCCGGTGCCGGGGAGGCTCCTGCTCTCCGGTGAACCAGGGCTTCATGGGGGCCATGCCGGAGTTGATGAGCAGCAGGGACGCGTCGTTCTGGGGGATCAGGGAGAAGCTGGGGAGGCGCAGGTGTCCCTTTGTCTCGAAGAATTTCAAAAACATCTCCCGCAGCTCGTTCAGACCGTATTGCTTGTGCATAAATTTTCTCGCTCCTTTTTTCTATGTAAGCTAGGATATTCTGACATCATTTGGATGGATGTTCTGTCTCGATCCGCCCTCAGCCTGCCAGGCCGATGTTGTCCAGGCGGATGTGGCTGCCCCCCTCCATGCGGAAGGTGACGGCCGTCACGGACCGGAGGTCCGCCGCGCCCTGAAACGCCTCCGCCGGAATGGACACCGTGGCAAAGGGGTACTGAAAGCGCTCGGTGTCAAAGAGGTGGTCCAGCTTGCTCAGATATACCGGAAAGGGCGGGTACACCAGGGCGAAATCCGACAGCCGGGCCCGGGAGGTATTCCCCGCCGCGTCCGTCAGCTCCACGGTGCATTCCAGGGGCGCATACGCTCCCCGCTCCACCCGGTCGCTGTCATAATCGGAGAGGTCGAACCGGACCCGGCGGCCGGTGAGATCCGTCTTCGGCAGGAACAGGGTGTAGGCGCCCCGGTCGCTGTAGCTGCGCAGACGCACGGCGTGGCTGTCCAGCGCTCCGCCGTCGTAGTACTCGGTCTGCTCCTCCGCCCAGAGGCTCACGTTCTCCGCGTGGAGGGTGACCCCTGCCCCGGACCCCGTCTCCAGGTCGCTGTCCTCCTCAAAGTCCGCCAGCACCTGGAAATCAGAGGTTTCATAGCACTGGCTGTACACCGTGGCGGGCAGCTGCTCGGCGCAGGCGCGCCAATCCGTGAGAAACGGCAGCTGGCTCTCGTCCTCCCGGAGCGTCACGTCCAGAAACGCCCGGATCATCCGCTTGGCAATGGTCTGCTGCTCGTCCATGGTGAGAAAGTCCCCGGTGCTCAGCAGCCAGCTGGCCGGGGGCAGCCGGTCCTCATCCCCCCAGAGGGCGTTGAACTGGCCGTGGTTTGCCCCGGCGATCCACAGGGCGGATTTGATATAGTCTCCGCCGCCGGTAAAGCGGATATTCTCGTACTGGTTCATACCCTGGTAATTGGACACGTCCTGGTCGTTGGACCCGTACAAGAGCAGGTAGTTGATATCCTCCAGCGCCACGCTGTGGTCCCCGGGCTCATACTGTCCCTCCGTGGGGGCGATGGCGATGAGGGAGCGAATGGCATAGCCATAGTCAAAGGCGGTGGTTCCGCCATCCGGATAGCGGTCATAGGTGTTGAAGAGGGCGGCGGTGGCCACCGTCTCCCCGCCCCGGCTGTGCCCGGCCAGGGCGATGCGCTCCGGGTCGATCATGCCGCTGAGTTCCGACTGGTTGTAGTCCAGCACCTGGCCCACATGCTCCAACAGCAGCACCGCCCGTCCGTCGTTCTCCCCGGAGAGCATGTTGCAGGCGCTGTGGTCCACGCTCACCACCACATAACCCCAGCTGGCCAGGTACTCCCCCAGGTAAGCGTATCCCAGGTAGGAGTCCACGGTCACCACATGGTTTCCATGGGCGATGAACAGCACCGGGCAGTTCTCCCCGCCCTCCGGGTACCAGATCCGGCCCACCAGGGGCACGGCGGAGAGAGGATAATCCTCATACAGATCCACCTGCAGGTCGGAGACAACGTCCAGGCTGTCCCGGCTCATGTAGCGGTTCAGGTTTACCGTACCGGAGGGGAGGCCCCCCTCGGTGCCGTAATCCAGGGTCTTGACCGCATAGGGTCCCGCCGGCGCCGCCGCCTCTGTGACAGCGCCCAGGCCGCTGGCGCGGCGGTAACGGTCCGCCATGCGCCCGTCCAGCCCGTCGGTAAAGAGGAACAGGCCCAGCAGCACGGTCAACGCGCCAAAGCACGCCGCCGTGCCGAGGGCGGTGGGCGTAAACCGCCTGCGGCACAGAGCTCCCACGCCCAAGGCCGTTCCCTGGAGGATGGCCGCCGCGCCGGCGGTGAACAGCGCCACCTGCCAGTCCGGGCTGTTGCTGCCCCGGTCCCCTACAAACCAGATGGCCGTGACCAGGGCGGCGGTGGCAGGCAGCCAGCGGCACCCCGCCTTCAGCACCAGGCCCAGCAGCCTTGCCGCCAGCCACGCCCCCAGCTCCAGAACAGCCAGACTCCCCAGGAAAAAGAGGGCCCTCCCCGGCCAGAGCGGCCAGAGCATCTCCGAGAGCCAGGTAGCCGCCACCAGGGACGCCCCCGTCAGACTCACATGGCACACCGCCCCGGAAAGTCCGGCGAAATTCCGCTCCAGCCAGCGCTGAAGCGCCCGGGCCCACTGCGTCAGCCGGTTTCTCGTCCGCGTTATCATGTCTCGCCCACGCTCAGGCCGATCAGGGCCATATCCGGATCAAAGGCCACCCGGTAGAGGACGTCTCCCTCCGTGTACTCCGCGTAGAGCACCGCCACACCGTATTCCTCCCCGTCGCTCTCCTGGCCGGTGGCCATGGCGTCCTCCACCTGGACATAGTCGCCGCAGCCGACGGTGGCATCCTCGATCAGCGCCTGGAGCCGCTCCACTGTCAGCTTCTCCCGTACATCCTCCCGAAACTGGGACAGGACCTTGGCATACTCTCCGTCTCCCGCCTGCTTCACCACCGCCGTGCCCGCGGCAATGACCTCCTCCGCGTCCATCCCCTCCGGCAGGGGATTCCCCCGGGCGCATCCGCTCAGCAGCAGACACAGCAGCAGAACTGGAATCCATTGTTTCACGGCATTTCCCCCATCTGGACGCCGCGCCCGGCCCGGACCTCTCCGGTCCGGACGCAGCCATCGCAAAAAAATAAGCCTCCGCCACCACATAGGGGCGAAGGTCTTCGCGGTACCACCCTACTTATCCCCCCTCCAGGGGGACATCTCGGCTGCCGGATAACGGCGGCAACCCGTGCGGCTCCTCGCCGCCTGCTCGGAAGCGGCTGCGCCGGCTGCCCTGCCGCGGAGCTCCCACTCTCCTCCGCTCGCTTGGGCCGCATCTCCGGCGCTCTCTTCCTCATCGCGTTTGCGCGTATGTGGGTATTATATCACAGTGCCGCGGCTTGTCAACCGGGTTTTCCCGGTCCTCTGTGCGCATTTGGAGCAAAGCGGGCCGCCGCAGATCGCGGCAGCCCGCCCTATGCGTTCACTTACTCGTCCTCGTCCTCCGTCTGGGAGAGCTCCTCCAGATCAAACTCCAGCTTCTCTCCGCAGTTGGGGCACTCCACGCAGCCGTCGGCCAGGATGTCCTCGTCGAAGAAGATCTCCTCCTCGCAGTTGGGACAGGTCGTCTCGTAGACCGGCTCGTCGCCGTCCTCCTCATCCGCCTCGTCATCCTCATCCTCGTCCTCTTCCTCATAGAGGTAGGACTCCACCTCGCTGAGATCATCGCTGACAGCGTCCAGGCACTCTTCCAGATCAGCCTGATCCTCCTGCATATCACGGATCTCCATGGCCATATCTTCCAGCACGTCGATGATCACGGAAAGGAGCTTCCCCTCCCGCTTCTCCGTGTCCAGGCCCAGGCCCTCCGCCAGGCCCTTCAGATAGGCAACCTTCTCCAGAATGTCCATATGTGTCTCCTTTCCGGCCAGCGGCCAAAAACAGATACAGGTTCCTTCAACAAGCGGTCTGACCGCGCTCAGTTCTTGCAGCGGCTCAGGTACTCGCCGGTGCGGGTGTCAATGGTGATCTTGTCGCCAATGTTGATGAACAGAGGCACCTTGATCTCCGCGCCGGTTTCCAGGGTGGCGGGCTTGGTGACGTTGGTGGCGGTGTTGCCGGCAAAGCCGGGCTCGGTTTCCGTAACCTCCAGGTCCACAAAGTTGGGGGCCTCCACGCCGAAGACGTTGCCCTTATAGGACAGCACCTTGCAGGTCATGTTCTCCTTGACGAAGCGGAACGCGTCGCCCAGCACATCCTTGCTGATGGGGAGCATGTCGTAAGTCTCCATGTCCATGAAGTAGTAGAGATCGCCGTCGTTGTAGCTGTACTCCATGTCCTTGCGCTCCACAAAGGCCTGCTCGAACTTGGCGGTGGGGTTGAAAGAAGTCTCCGTGACCGCGCCGGTCACCACGTTCTTCATCTTGGTGCGGACAAAGGCCGCGCCCTTGCCGGGCTTCACGTGCTGGAACTCCACCACCTGCATGACCTTTCCGTCCATCTCAAAGGTGACTCCGTTGCGGAACTCACCAGCGGTAATTGTTGCCATATGATACATCCTCCTGTTTTGGAAAAAATTATCCTCTCGGTATTCTATCCTATCTTTCTTGTAATTGCAAGGGTTTTATGTTAAAATCCCGGTATATTTTGAATTCGAGGGCAGAGGTATGATTCCCATTTTGTATCAGGACAATTCCATCCTCGTCTGCGTGAAGCGTCCCGGCCTTCTCTCCCAGGGCGCGCCGGGAGGGGAGACAGACCTGCTCTCCCAGCTGCGGGAGCAGGCGGGAGGCGCCGTATATCCCGTTCACCGGCTGGATCGGGGGGTGGGCGGTGTGATGGTCCTCGCCCGCGCGCAGGCCGCCGCCGCGGCCCTGTCCCGGTCCGTCCAGTCGGGACAGCTGGTGAAGGAGTACCTCTGCGTTGTCTCCGGATGCCCGGAGGCCGCCCAGGGCGTTTTCCAGGACCTGCTCTTCCACGACAGCAGCCGGAACAAGACCTTCGTGGTCCGCCGGACGCGCAAAGGCGTGAAGGAGGCGTCCCTCGCCTACCGGGTGCTGGGCGCGTCCCAGGGGCGCTCCCTGGTCCGTGTCCGGCTCCACACCGGGCGGACCCACCAGATCCGCATCCAGTTCGCCAGCCGCGGCATGCCCCTTCTGGGGGATCGGAAATACGGCGGGGCGCCTGGCCCCGGCATCGCCCTGTGGAGCTATCACCTCACCTTCCCCCACCCGCTCACCGGGTCTGCCATGGACTTCTGCCAGGCCCCGGAGGGGGCCGTGTGGGCGGACTTCTCCGAGGCGCTCCCCTGAAGGCGTGCGCGCCGCTCCCGCGGGAGCGGCGCGCACGTCTTTTCGCTACAGAATCAGCAGCTCCTTCGGCGAGCGCATCAGATTTTCGCTGCCCGCTCCAGTCAGGACGATGACGTCCTCGATCCGCACACCAAAGCGCCCGGGCAGGTAGATCCCCGGCTCCGCCGAGATCACCGCCCCCGCCGGCAGAGGCTTCTCCCAGCGCGGAGAGGCATTGGGGCCCTCGTGGACCTCCACGCCCACGCCGTGGCCGAAGCTGTGGCCGAAGCAGGCGCCGTAGCCCGCATCAGCGATGAGCTTCCGGCCGGCACCGTCCACCTCCCGGCCGGTCACTCCGGCCCGGGCTGCGGCGATGCCGGCCTGCTGGGCGGAGAGCACCGTGCGGTAGACGGTCTCCATCTCCTCCGTGACATGGCCCACCGCCACGGTGCGGGTCATATCGGAGCAGTAGCCCTGGTAGACGCAGCCGAAGTCCATGGTGATGA
>CALXDE010000134.1 GCA_944386965.1 uncultured Oscillospiraceae bacterium | reverse complement strand
GCGACATCTGGCTGGAGCTGGAGGGGAAAAAGGTGGCGGTGGTCCAGAGCTACACCGCCAAGGCCACCAAGACCAGCCAGGTGGTGGAGGCCTTCGGCGAGAAGGAGCCGGTGGCCACCATTGCCGGACAGAACCAGTATCTGCTGGAGCTGACCCGGCTCTACGCCACGGACGCGGCCATCAGCGACGGCATTGATTTCTACTCCATCTCCGACTTCTCCCTGGTCATCTGCAAGCCGGACCGGAAGGTCATCTACAGCGGCTGCAACTGGAACGCCATCGCCGAGGAGGGAAAGCTGGGCGCCATGGTGGCGGAAAAGGTATCCGTCATCGCCCGTAAGCGGATGGAAGTGAGCGCCTGATGGAGGAGCGTCAGGAACAGCAGATCGAGGTTACGCTTCGCCTGCCGGCCAGCCTCCTGGGGCAGCTGGCGGCGGCAATTGCCGGCGGAGCGGCGGGGACGCGGGAGAGCGTCCCCGCCTCCGCGCAGCCCCTTGTCCAGAGGCCGGACCAGAGCCCGGAGACAGCCGCGGACGAGTCGTTTGATCCGGAGCGGTTCCGTGCCCTCTCCGCTCTGGACGCGGACACTGCCCTTCCGCGGCGGGGAAGGACGTCGGCGGAGGCGCCGGACCTTCCGGCCAGAGCGGCGAAGGGGCTTGCGCCGGAGCTGGAGACGCCTGCGGAGCGGGAGCCGGTCCGGGCGGACCTGCCGGAGCGGGGAAGGCCTGTGACCCAGCCGGTGGAGCTGCCTGGGCAAGAGACAGCCGCGGCTTTGACGCCGGAGCTGCCTTCCCGAGCGGCGCCGGAGGCGGCGGAGCCGGCGCTGCCGGTTCCGGACCGCCGGGCAGCCGAGGCAGGGCCGCTGGAAACCGCCGGAGCTGCCGGACACTCCGCCTGGCCGACGGATACCCGGCGGGAGGCGGCCCGGCCGGGAGGGGTCCCGGAGGGCGCGGCGGCTTTGTCCCGGCGCTTTGAGCGGGACAGCCGCCGGTATGACAGCGGATTTCCCCTGTACTGAGAGGTGAGACAATGGAATTGCAGCCCATGCGCTACAAGGACTATATCTGGCCCCACAATCCCCACACCTACACCATCTCCTTCCAGCGGCAGCTGGCCGAGCACAAGGTGCCCTTTGGCCGCTACTGCATGCAGGACCTGGGACAGTCCTGCCGGATTCTCCGGGGGGAGGGGGAGTTTGCCGGGGAGGGGGCCTACGACGAATTCAAAAAACTGGCCACCGTGTTTTACGGCGGCGGGCCGGGCCTGTTGGTCCATCCGGTCTGGCAGATCTCCAACGCCTACTTCACCGCCCTGTCGGTGCGGCAGGAGCCTCTGCCGGACTATGTGGCTTACAGCTTCGAATTCCGGGAGAGCTTTGACGGCTACAGCCAGGCCCTGGAACAGTTTCCGGACAGCGGCGGCACCGCCACGGTGACCTCCGCCGTCTCCACGCCCCGGCAGACCCACACCGTGGTCCAGGGGGACACCCTGTGGCGCATCGCCCGGCGGTACGGCACCACGCTGGAGGAGCTCCTGGCGGTGAACCCGGCCATCAAGAATCCCAACCTCATCGTGGTGGGACAGGAGGTGGCGCTGCCGTGATGACGGTGCGGCTTTTGACCTATGACGGGCGGCAGTATCGCATGCCCACCCTTCTCACCTGGACGGTGCGGCGCACCGGCAGCGTCCCGGCGGATGAGCTGGAGGCCGAGGCGGTATACGACGGGGAGCTCCAGGAGATCCTGCCGGACGTGAACCGCTTCGCCGCCTATCAGGACGACACGCTGATCCTCCGGGGCGTGGTGGATGAGTACGAGGTGGAGGCATCGGAGGAGGGCCTGCTGCTCCGGGTGGCCGGCCGGGGCATGGCGGCATTGCTGCTGGACAACGAGGCGGAGGCCGCCACCTATCAGCAGGCCACTACGGCGGAGATCGTGCGGACCCACGTGACGGCGTGGGGCGTGGCCTGCTCCCGCTGGCGGGACATGGACGCCATGAATTACCGGGTGACCAGCGGCTCCAGCCAGTGGAAGGCCCTGGCGGATTTTACCAGCCGGGCCGGAGGGTTCATACCCTGGTTCACGCCGGAGGGGGAGCTGGTGGTGGAGCCCATGGCGGGGAGCGGAGAGCGCCGGATCATCGACGGTACGGCGCCGGTCCTCTCCTGTCTGCGCCGGGAGAAGCGCTACGGCGTCATCAGCCAGGTCCTCATCCGGGACCGGAACCAGCGGGTGATGCAGACGGTGGACAACACGGAGTTTCTTCGCCGGGGCGGCGCGCGGCGGCAGGTGCTCTACATGCCGGGCAGCAGCTCCTACGACGCGGTGCGCTATACCGGCGATTACCAGATCCAGCAGTCCCGGAAGGGGACGCGCCAGACGGAACTCACCCTCTCCGGGCCCTTTTCCGCCGCGCCGGGGGACATTGTGGAGCTGTCCTACGAGCCGCTGGACCTGTATGGGACCTATGACGTGGTGGAGGCCGTCACCAGCGGCGGCGCCGGGGGAGAAACCACCATCCTGACTATGGAGGAGCGATAAGCATGTGGATCGGAGAAAAGATCGCCGGCGGCACCCGGGCCCGGGAGGACAGCACCGCCGTGGACCTGGGGATCACCACCATCGGCGGGGAGAGCGCGGCGGTGGAAACCCGGGGCGAGGACCGGAATGTGCCGGTGTACGGCCCGGGAGGCTATTTCTGGCAGCCCAAGGCCGGTGAGCGGGTGCTGGTCATCAAGGGCGGCGTGGCCGGCGCGGAACAGTGCGTGGCCGCCGCCGAACAGGCGGAGGCTCCGGAGGACCTGGAGCCGGGAGATGTGTATATCCGGGCCGGAGAGGCGTCCGTCCGCCTCCACAGCGGCGGGCGCATCGACCTCACCGGCACCCTGTATGTCAACGGCACCCTCTACAAGCCCTGTACGTGTGAGACGCTGGTGCCGGCGGAGTGAGGAGAGCACGAATGGAATTACGACTGGAAAACGGAGACTATATCCCCGATGGGCGGGGCGGCGTGGTGCGGGCGGAGGGAGACGAGGCGCTCCTGCAGAGAGTGTTGTTCCGCCTGAGCGCCCGCAGAGGGGGACTGCCCATGCTGCCGGAGCTGGGCAGTCAGTTCTATCAGCTGGGGCGGGAGGCGCCGGAGGCCCGGCTCTCCGCCGCCCGGCAGTATGCCGCCCAGGCGGTATCCCCGGAGGGACTGACGGTGGAGGACCTGCGCCTGACGGAGCGGGGAAACGGCCGAATGGACCTGACAGTGTGGCTCCGGGGAGAAAACGCCGCGCTCACCGCCACGGTGACGCTGTGAGGCGGGCGGCAGGCCGGGGAGAAGGAGGATAAGAGAGATTGAAGACCATCGATACGATTTACCAGGAGATGCTGGAGATCTTCTCCGCCCAGTCCGGGTATCTGCCCAGCGCGTCCTGCGATCTGGCCGCCCGGCTCTACGCCGCGGCCGCCCAGGTCCAGGCGCTGTATCTCCAGGCGGAGTGGGTCATGGGGCAGGCCTTTCCCCAGACAGCCCAGGGCGTCTATCTGGACTATCACGCCCAGACCCGGGGGATCGAGCGCAGCGTGGCCACGGCGGCGGAGGGATACCTCCGCTTTCAGGTGGATACCGCCGTGGCCCAGGACCTGGCCATTCCGGCGGGCACAGTGTGTATGACCGGGGAGGGCCGCCGCTTTCAGACTACACAGGCGGCGGTGCTGGAGGCGGGAGAGCTCTATGTGGACGTGCTGGCGGAAGCCCTGGAAACCGGGAGCGGGGGCAATGTGGCGGCGGACACCGTGACGCGCATGGCGGTGGCGCCGGCGGGTGTGAAAAAGTGTACCAATCCGGTGGCCTTTGCCGGCGGCGCGGACCGGGAGAGCGACGAGGCCCTGCGCGAACGGATTCTGGACAGCTTCAAGCGCCTGCCCAACGGGGCCAATGCCGCCTTCTATGAATTAGAGGCCATGAACTATCCCGGCGTGGCGGCGGCCAAGGCCGTGGGCCGGGCCCGGGGCATTGGAACGGTGGATGTATATGTGGCCACGGAGGCAGGGCTTCCGGGCGCGGAGCTGCTGGCGGAGATTGAGGCGGATCTCCAGCAGAAGCGGGAGATCGCCGTGGATGTGGAGGTCTGCGCCCCCCAGGAGCAGACGGTGGATGTGAGCGTGGCGATTCAGGCGGCGGAGGGATACACCTATGACCAGGCGGAGGACGCCGCCGACGCCGCCCTGCGCGCCCATTTTACCGGGGATCTGCTGGGGAGAGGCGTGACGCTGGCGGAACTGGGCCACCTGCTCTACAGCCTGGACAGCGTGGCAAACTACCACTTCACCTCCCCGACGGCGGATGTGGCGGCGGTCGTCACGGCCCTGCCCCGGCTGGGGGATCTTACCATCAGCGATATGGAGGAGGAAACCTGATGGCGGCATACGGCAACTATCTGCGGGCGCTCCTGGCCCCTCTGGGGATCTATGACCTGCGCGCGGAAAGCCTCAGCGGCAGCGAGCTGGACGCCATGGGCGCGGGGCTGGACGGCGCCGCGGAGGACCTGGCGCGGGTGGAGCGGGAGAGTATTCTGGCTACGGCGGAGGACGAGGGGCTCGCCCTGCGGGAGAGTCTCTTCGCCCGGCGGCCGGTGAACTCCGGTACGGAGCTGCGGCGGGCGGCCATCGCGGCGCTGCTGCGCATCAGCGCCGACAGCTTTACCCTTCAGGATATCAACAGCGCCATCAGCGGCTGCGGCATCAAGGCCGAGGCCCAGGAGATGGGGGAGGGACACATCCGGATCATCTTTCCCAATGTGGCGGGCATTCCCGAGGAATTCGACCAGATTAAGGACATTATTCTGGACATCATCCCCTGCCACCTGGAGACGGAATTCTACTTCCGCTATCTCACCTGGGCCGAGTGCGAGGCCGCCGGGTACACCTGGGCCATGATCCACGCCGCAGAGTATACCTGGTATACGTTTCAACTGGCCGTATAGGGCTGCGCCTGGCGAAAGGGCTCGCCGCCCTGGACACAAGAGGGCGTCATACACGCAAGAAAAAAGCCGAGGGGATTGTCTTAACAATCCCCTCGGTTTTTTGTTCGTCAGGAAGGCGGGCCCTCCCGCCGGGCGCCGGGCAGGGCGCAGGCCAGCACCTGATAAAAGGACCGCTCCAGCTTCTCCGCCCAGAAATCGGCAGGGTGCTCCTCCAGGTGGACCCACTGAAACTGCGCGGTGAGATAGAGGCCCATCACCAGCTCAGTGACCGCGTCTGTGTCCACATCCCGGCGCAGCTCCCCCTGCTGCTGAGCCTGGAGGACCAGGCCCCGGAGAATCTGCACCATCTCCAGGCGGGTGGCAAAAAGATCGCTGTCCTCGCAGGAGTTGAGATAGGTGATCTTCCGGCTCAGGGAGATGTAGCACATGGAGTCCAGGACAAAGGCCTCCAGCACTTGGCGCAGGCGGTCCAGGGCGCTGGGCACCTGGCTCAGCTCCCCCTCGATCAGCTGGCAGATCTGTTCCAGCTCCGCCTCAGCAATCCCCAGGAGCAGACTGTCCTTGCCCGGGAAATAGTTGTAGAGGGTGGCCTTGGACACTTCGGCCCGGTCCGCCACATCCTCCATGGTGGTTTCCTCATAGCCTTTGGTGCTGAACAGCTGGCGGGAGGCCTTCAAAATCCGCTGGCGGCATTGGATCTTATTCAGTTCTCTGCGGCTGAGCTTCTCCATATTCACCGCCCCCGCGTCCGGCCCAGCAGCAGTTCCAGATAGGACCTCCGCTCCAGCGCCTGGCGGGATACGCCCAGACGGTCCAGCAGGTCCAGCAGGCCGCTTACCGCCGTCTCCCGCTCTGCGCCGTCCGGCAGCAGATGCTCCAGCTCCAGAAACGGTCCCAATCCGTCCACCTGATCCAGACAGGCGGTCACCTCGCCCAGACGAAAGGTCTGCCGCGTCTTGGAGACGGTGCACACCGCTTCAAACCCCAGAGCCTGCAGGATGGCGCGGGCGGTATCCAGATCGCCCACGGCTGTCTCATATTCCAGCCGGGTATTGGAGCGCCGGTCCTCCTTGGGGCCTTTATAGGTGAGCAGAACCGTTTCCGACCCCGCGCCGGCCTCCCGCCGCAGGCGGAGCGCCTCGTCGGTTTTCCAAAAGTCCCGGGCAGTCCCGTTCCAATAGAGGTCGGTTTCCCGGAGGGTGTCCCCAGGGGTGAAGCCCAGTCTCGCCAGACGGCCCGGAAGCTCCGCGGCCTGCGGGCCGGTCAGGGCGGCCTTTAACTCAACTTCTGTCATGTTCTTCCCCATTCCTCCCGCCGCGCCTGCCGCGCGGAGGGATTTTTTATCCCTATTATACCGACGCGGGGGCGGAAAGTAAAGAGAGCGGGGAGAAAAGCAGGGGAACGCAGGGAAGGATTTTGGTGAGATGGACAAAAGGGGAGAGAAAATTTTGCGGCCGTCAGTGAAAATCCACAAAATTTGTATTGACTATAATTTTAGAATAGAGTACAATATTTTACAGCAGACCAACCCGCGCAGTCACAAATTCTGAACAGAGAGGGGAGCAGATCAGATGGCGGTGAACGTGATTGCCTACGATGTTGGCACAACGGGACTGAAGACCTGCCTGTTTCGCATCTCCGCAGAGGAGAGCGTGCAGTACCTGGCAGGCGAGGTGGAGCACTACGATCTCCATGTGCTGGAGAACGGCGGCGTGGAGCAGGAGGCGGACGACTGGTGGGAGGCCATGGCCCGAAGCACCCGGCGGCTGCTGGAGAAAACGGGTACCGCAAAGGAGGAGATCCAGGGGATCACCTTCTGCTCCCAGTTTCAGACGGTGGTGCTGGTGGACAAGGCGGGACGGCCCCTGCGCCGGGCCATGAGCTGCATGGACGCCCGGGCCGACGCCCAGTTCAAGCGCTGCATGAGCACGGGCATCAAGGTGGAGGGCCTGGATCTCATCAAGGTGCTGAAATACCTGAAAATCACCGGCGCCGTGTCCGGCAGCGCCAAGGACCCGGCCTGGAAATATCTCTGGGTCCGGGACAACGAGCCGGAGATCTTTCAGAAGACATACAAGTGGCTGGATGCCAAGGAGTACCTCATCTGCCGGGCCACCGGCGTGATGAAGGCCAGCCGGGACGACGCCAACGGCACCTTCCTCTACGATGTGAAGAAGGGCTGCTGGAGCAAGACCCTCTGCCGGATGCTGGAGATCAACATGGACCACCTGCCGGAGCTGTGCGACTCCACGGATCAGGTGGGAAAGCTGCTGCCCCGCGGCGCGGAAGAGCTGGGCCTGGCGGCGGGGACGCCGGTGTTCTCCGGCGGCAGCGACGTGAGCCTGTGCTCTGTGGGCGCGGGCTGCGTGGAGGTGGGGGACGTGCTGGTGTACTCCGGCACCTCCGGCTGGGTGGCCACCACAGTGGATAAGCTCCACCTGGACCTGGGGAACCTGATTGGCGCCCTGGTAGGGGCGGACCCCACCACCTATAACTACATCGCCGAGGTGGAGACCAGCGGCAAGTGCATGGAGTGGGTGAAAGACCGGGTGGACCAGATGGGGATGGACTATGACGAGATGATCGACTACATCAAGGACACCCCCGCCGGGGCCAACGGCGTGGTCTTCTCCCCCTGGATGCACGGCAACCGCTGTCCCTTTGACGATGCCAACTCCCGGGGCGTGTTCTTCAACCTGGACATCACCACCCATGGCAGCGACCTGATGAAGGCGGTGATCGAGGGGGTGTGCCTCCACATGCGCTGGCTGCTGGAATGCACGGAGGGGGCTTTCCGGACCAAGCCCGTGGTGCGCTTTGCCGGCGGCAGCGCCATCTCCCCCTATATCTGCCAGGTGATGGCGGATGTGCTGGGCCGGGAGGTGGAGACGATCGAGAACACCCGGCAGGTGGGGGCCATGGGGGCCGCGGCCCTGCTGGCGGTGAGCTTTGGGATGCTCAAAGACATCAAGGACATCAAGCGGATTATCCAGGTCAGCGCCGTCTACCGCCCCCGGCCGGAGAACACGGCGGTGTATGACAAGATCCTGCCGGTGTTCCAGAATTTGTACAAGGACAACAAGAAGTCGTTTGCCGCCCTCAACGGATGACGGGCAGGCGGATCACGCATTTTGCAGCATAAGGAGGCAGATCACATGTTGATGAAAGAACACTATGGAATCTCCCACTGGCCGGACGACAAGGCCATCTATGAGAAGATGGACCGGCTGGTGAAGGAGCCCCTCCACCACATCAAACCCGCGGCCATGGAGAAATATCTCTCCTACTTCCATGAGAAATGCCAGGGGTCCCGCTCCATGATCGTGGAGGCCAAGAAGGTCATCCCCGGCGGCGTGCAGCACAACCTGGCCTTCAACTACCCCTTCCCCCTGGTGATCACCAAGGCCGAGGGGGCCTACCTCTACGATATCGACGGAAACCGCTACGTGGACTATCTCCAGGCCGGCGGCCCCACCCTCCTGGGCAGCAACTACGCCCCGGTGAATGAGAAGGTCTGGGAGGTGGTGCGGGAGTCCGGTCCGGTGACGGGGCTGTTCCACCCCTATGAGATGAAGCTGGCGGAGAAGATCCAGGAGTGCATGCCCTGGGTGGAGCTGTACCGGTGTCTGGCCAGCGGCACGGAGGCGGACATGGTGGCCATCCGCATCGCCCGGACCTTCACGGGCAAGGAGCGCATCGTGAAGGTGGGCGGGGCCTACCACGGCTGGAGCGACCAGCTGGTCTACTCCCTCCACATCCCCTACACCAAGACCTATGAGGCCCACGGCATCCCCAAGAATGTCAGCGCCAGCACCAGCGAGTTCTTCCCCGGCGACGTGGAGGGGCTGCGGCGGGTGCTGGAGGAGAATGAGAAGCACGGCGGCACCGCCACGGTGGTCATTGAGCCCTTCGGCCCCGAGAGCGGCACCCGCCCGGTGGCCCTGGACTTCGCCGCCAAGGTCCGGGCGCTGTGCGACGAGTTTGACACCCTGCTGATCTTCGACGAGGTGGTCACCGCCTTCCGGGTGGGCCCCGGCGGTGCCCAGGGCTTCTTCGATGTCAGACCCGACCTCACCGTGTTCGGCAAGATCGTGGCCGGCGGCTATCCCATGGCCGGCGGCGTGGGCGGCCGGGCGGACATCATGTCCTGCGTGGCGGCCGGCGTCAAGGCCGGGAAGAAGAAGGCCTATGTGGGCGGCACCCTCACCGCCAACCCCCTGAGCTGCGCGGCGGGGTACTTCGCCATTGACGAGATCGTCCGCCAGGACGCGGCGGTGAAGGCCGGAGAGAACGGCGACAAGCTCTGCGCGGGCATCCAGAAGCTCATCGACCAGTACGATCTGCCCTTCGTCACCTGGAACACCGGCTCCATTGTCCACTTCGAGGTTTCCGGCGTCATGTACCTGGACGTGTCCGACCCGGACATCTTCACCAAGATCCCGGAGCGCCAGAAGTATATCGAGGAGTTCGGCGCGGCCCTCACCGCCAACGGCGTCATCACCCTGGCCGGCAGCCGCATCTACACCAGCATGGCGGACAACGACGAAACCATACAGCAGACCCTGGCCGCCTTTGAAGAAGTCTTTTCCAACGTGGAGCGCTGAAAGGAGAGTATCCCATGATCCGTAAACTGGACGAAGAAAATCTGACCTATGCCTTTCCGGAGGTGGCCTTTGACAACGACTATGTCATCGCCACTTACCAGGCCAAGGTAAAGACCAGCAACATCGAGAAGCTGGCCATGGCCATTGCCGACGAGCAGACCACCGGTACCTGGATCAAGGTGGGGGCGGATTCCATGGAAAAGACCCGCCGCTTCGGCTCCAAGCTGGTGGCGCTCTACGAGGTGCCGGACATCGGCTGTGACTACCAGTCCGACGAGCCGCCCATGTACATCATCCAGGTGGCCTACCCCATGGAGAACTTCTCTCACAGCATGTCCTCCCTGATGACGATCCTGTTCGGCAATATCTCCGCCTCCGGCATGATCCGCCTCATCGACGTGGCCTTCCCCAAGAAGATGATCGCCCAGTTCCAGGGGCCCAAATTCGGCGTGGAGGGCCTGCGGAAGGTGCTGGGCGTGCCCGACCGTCCCCTGCTCAACGCCATGATCAAGCCCAACATCGGCTGGACGCCGGACGAGGGGGCCGACCTCTTCTACCACGCCTGCAAGGGCGGCGTGGACGTCATCAAGGACGACGAGCTGATGCTGGCCGACGGGCCCTTCTGCCCGCTGAAGGAGCGGGTCACCAAGTTCATGGCCGCCGAGAAGCGGGTCTATGAGGAGACCGGGGAGCACAGCCTCTATGCCGTGAATATCTCCGACAGCACCGAGAAGGTCCGGGACAACGCCTATCGTGCCCTGGAGTACGGCAACAACTGCCTGATGGTGAATGTCTACACCACCGGCTTTGATACCCTGAAAATGCTCGCGGAGGACCCCAACATCAATGTGCCCATCCTGGCCCACGTGAACTTCGCCGGCACCATGGCCGCCTCCACCTATACCGGCATCTCCGCCCCTCTGCTCATCGGCAAGATCACCCGGCTGGCCGGCGGCGATTTCCAGATCAACGGCCACCCCTTCGGCAAGTTCCCCGTGTCCTATAAGGTGTTCTACCGCTGCTTCAAGTTCTTCACCCAGCCCTGGTGGAACATCAAACCCATGATGTACGCCTGCTCCGGCGGCACCACGCAGCTGGCGGTGGAGAAGATCATCAAGGCTGTGGGGACCGATGTGATGCTGGCCGCCGGCGGCGGCGTCCACGGCCATCCCGACGGCAGCGAGGCCGGGGCCAAGAGCATGCGCCAGGCCATTGACGCAGCCATGCAGGGCATCCCCGTGGTGGAGTACGCCAAAGACCACGCGGAGCTGGGCCGGATGCTGGCCTACCTGAACCCGGATCTGAAGAAGAACTTCGATCTGATGAACTGATCGGCAGAGGAGGCGGGACGGATGTACGATACCATTGCCTTTGTGGACTTTGACGGCACCATCACCATGGAGGACACCCTGGAGGGGGCCATCCGCCTGTTTGCCTCCCCCGAGGAGTTCCACAGTGTCAAGGGGAAGCTGGTGCGCGGGGAGATGACCCTCAGCCAGGTGGTACGCTACGCCTTTGACGGCGCGCCGTCCAGCCGCCTGGAGCGGATGCTGGACTATGTGAAGGGCGTGGCGCTGCGGCCGGGATTTCCGGAATTTTTAGATGAGATGGACAAGCGCGAGATCCCGGTGGTGGTCATCTCCGGCGGCGTGCGGCAGTTCGTGGAGCTGCGGCTGGCCCCCTGGCGCGGCCGGCTCCTGGGGGTCCACGCCGTGGACCTGGACACCAGCGGGCCGGGGATGAAGCTGGTCTCCCCCTATGACGACGGCAACGAGCTCCTGAAAAAGACCGACGTGATGGCGCTCTATGACTACCGGCATGCCATCGGCATCGGCGACAGCTTTACCGATATGAAGATGAGCCTGGCGGTAGACACCATCTTTGCCAGGGATGTGCTGGCTGCCTATCTTCAAAAGATGGGACGGCAGTTCCTGCTGTATGATACGTTTTTCGATGTGATAGAAGCTGTCCGGAACAGCCCTGCTTTTTAAGTGAGATAAGACGCGCGAAAGCCGGGAATGGCATACATCTGTAGCCATTCCCGGCTTTCGCCTGCACAAAGATCCCGTTGCCGGGGAATAAAAACTGTGATATGCTGGTTCAAACTGGCCGGGAGGTGCGTAAAGCACAATGAAGCAGATCTATCTGGATAACGGGAGCACCACATTTCCAAAGCCAAGGGCTGTGGCGGAGGCGATGTACCGCTATCTCACCGAGAGCGGGAGCAACGTGGGCCGTGGAAACTACGGCCGGGCCTACGCGGTGGAGGAGCAGGTCTATGAGACCCGGGAGCTGCTGTGCGGCCTGTTCCACGGCGGGGACTGCCGCAATGTGATTTTTACCAAGAATGTCACCGAGAGCCTCAATGTGCTGCTCAAGGGCCTGCTGCGGCCGGGGGACCATGTGCTGGTGTCCTCCATGGAGCACAACGCGGTGATGCGCCCCCTGACCCAGCTGACCCGGCAGGGCGTCTCTTTCTCCCGTATCCCCTGTGCTCCGGACGGCAGCCTCCTGCTGGATGCGATGGAGGGGCTCCTGCAGGAGAACACCCGGGCGGTGGTGATGACCCACGCCAGCAACGTCTGCGGGACAGTGCTGCCCATCGGGGAGGTGGGGGCGTTCTGCCGCCGCCGCGGCCTGCTCTTTCTCGTAGACGGCGCCCAGACCGCCGGGGTTCTCCCCATTGACATGGAGGCCATGCACATCGACGCGCTGGCATTTACCGGGCACAAGGGGCTCCTGGGCCCCCAGGGCACCGGGGGCTTTGTGCTGGGGGAGCGCATGGTCCCCCAGCTGGAGCCCCTGCTCTCCGGCGGCACCGGAAGCCTCAGCCACACGGAGGAGGTGCCGGCGTTTCTCCCGGACCGCTTCGAGCCGGGCACCCTGAACCTCCCCGGGATCCTGGGGCTCCGGGCGGGACTGCTCTGGCTGAAGGAGACGGGCCTGGACGGCATCCTCCGCCACGAACTGGATCTGACAGAGCGGTTCCTCTGCGGGCTGGCCCCCCTGGAGGCGTCGGGGCAGGTACGCATCCTGGGCCGGCGGGGCCGGGAGGGGCGCACGGGGGTGGTGTCCCTCCAGACCCTGACCCAGGACCTGGCCCAGGCGGCCTTCCGGATGGACCGGGACTACGGGATCATGACCCGGGTGGGCCTCCACTGCGCCCCCTCGGCCCACAGGACCCTGGGGACCTTTCCCACCGGCACGATCCGCTTCTCCTTTGGCTGGTGGAACACAGAGGAGGACGTGGCGGCGGCCCTGGCGGCGCTGACGGAAATCCTGTCCCGCCCGGCATAGCACACCATTTGCCGCTTTGGGCAGATTGATTCTTGCAAAAATGCCCATAATATGGTACATTAGTTCGGACTGTAGAAGGGAGAGGGGGAGCGCTATGTCTGACACGCAGCGGGCGTTTTGCCTGCCGCAGGTGCACATCTTCCTTCTCTGGAGGGATGCGGCATGGATCCTGGGGCCGCCATGAGGATGGACATGCTTCCTGATAACGCTTCTGTATCGTATCCCCCTGCCGGGGCCGCTTCCGGCCCCTATCTCTGAATATCTGGAGGACATTCCATGTCTGATTTACGAACTGAAATTAGCCGGCGGCGGACTTTTGCCATCATCGTCCCACAAAAGCTTGCGCTTTTGCGGGAACCCTGATTTAATTTTGCTCCGGGGCAAGTGAATTGCCCCTTTGCCAAGATTTTTGCCTCCGGCAAAAATGCTTGTACGGCGCACTCGCGCCGGGGGTCGATGATGGCCCTATCTCTGAATATCTGGAGGACATTCCATGTCTGATTTACGAACTGAAATTAGCCGGCGGCGGACTTTCGCCATCATCTCCCACCCCGACGCCGGTAAGACCACTTTAACCGAAAAATTCCTGCTGTACGGCGGGGCCATCGCCCAGGCCGGGGAGGTCAAGGGCAAGCGGGCCCGGGCCGCCACCTCGGACTGGATGGAGATCGAGAAGCAGCGCGGCATCTCCGTGACCTCCTCGGTCATGCAGTTCCAGCACAGCGGCTACTGCATTAATATCCTGGACACCCCCGGCCATCAGGACTTCTCCGAGGACACCTACCGCACCCTGATGGCCGCCGACAGCGC
>CALXDE010000133.1 GCA_944386965.1 uncultured Oscillospiraceae bacterium | reverse complement strand
TGGCCAGGGCGCCGCCCATGATCTCCAGCTCCTTCTGGATGAGGAAGCCGCTGACGGCGGGCAGATAGGCCGCCACGCCGGCGGTGGAGGCGTGGGCCCGGTGCACCGCGCCGAAGGCGTCGGACACGTAGATGTCCGCCAGGTCGGCCATGGCCTTGGCCAGCTCCGGATCATTCTTGGTTTCGCCCTTTTCAAAGCGGGTGTTCTCCAGCAGCATGATCTCTCCGGGCTGGAGCGCCGCGGCCTTGGCCTGGGCGTCGGGACCCACCACGTCGGCGGCCATGATGACCTTCTTGCCCAGCAGCTCGCTCAGACGCTCTGCCACCGGGGAGAGGGACAGGGCTTTCAGGGAGGCCTCCCACTTCTCCCGGGTGAGGGAGGCAGGGTCCTTGCCCTTCTCCGTCTGTTTCTTCACCCACTTCTCAAAATCAGGCTCCGGCTTGCCCAGGTGGGAGCAGGCGATCACCGCCGCGCCCTGGTCCAGGAGGTACTGGATGGTGGGCAGAGCCGCCCGGATGCGCTTGTCGTCGGTGATGGCGCCGGTGGCCTTGTCCTGGGGCACGTTGAAGTCGCACCGCAGCAGAACCTTCTTGCCCCGGACATCCATATCCTTGACGGTTTTCTTGTTATAATTCATATTGGTATCCCAGCTCCTTTCGGATTTTGAAAACATGGATTTTTCTTGCCCCGCCGCGGCGTCAGCCCTCCGCCATCTCGCCGGCGCCCAGCAGGCCGGGAAAGCCCTGCTGCCGGAGGGCCGCTCCCCGCAAAATGGGCTCATTTTGCGGGGCCCCCAAGGGCGATGGAACATCCTCGGCGGGCGGAGCCCGCCTGCGGCAAGATTTTGGCTGGTGCCAAAATGTTTGGACGCGCCAGGCGCCGCGGCGTCAGCCCTCCGCCATCTCGCCGGTGCCCAGCAGACCGGGAAAACCCTGCTGCCGGAGGGCCTCGTAGACCAGGACGGCCACGCTGTTGGCGAGGTTGAGGCTCCGGGCCTCCTCTCGCATGGGCAGGCGGACGCATCGCTCCCGGTACTTCTCCCGAAACCACGCGGGCAGCCCCGCCGTCTCCTTGCCGAAGAACAGCCAGCAGTCCCCCTGGAAGGCCGCCTGGCTGTAAGGGCGGGGGGCCTTGGTGGTGGCCAGCCACAGGTTGTCCGCGGCCTCGGGATGCGTTTCAAAGAGGTCGGACAGATTCTCGTACACCCGGACGTCCACCAGGTGCCAGTAGTCCAGCCCCGCCCGGCGCACGGCCTTTTCCGAGATGTCGAAGCCCAGGGGCTTGACCAAGTGCAGCGCGCTGCCCGTGGCGGCGCAGGTGCGGGCGATATTGCCGCAGTTTTGTGGAATCTCCGGCTCCACCAGAACGATTTGGAGCATGGGAAACGACCTGCCTTCCGGGATTGCCCTCATAATCGAACCACATTGTAATATATAATCCGGTAAATTTCAATAGAAAAAACAAGAAATAATCACAAATAATTAAAAATTTGCTGAGGTATTCTGCACAAACTTTGCGGATTTCAACAAAAAAACGGAGAGGAGCGGGGGCGGTTTTCTGTAAAAGAGAGAAAAGCTGGAAAAAACGGCCGGAAATTTTGAAAATTCCCCCCGGCCCCCTTGTTTTTGCGGGACGGGATGTATATAATGAAACTACGAATCAGTGGAAGGAGTGGAAGCCAGTGGACCAGAGGAAGGCGGCAGTTTTTTTGCCCGACAACGGCGCTCTTTCCCCATATGGCAGGCCGCTGATGCTGCAGGAGGTTTTGTTCTGTCCCGTATTGACCTGGTGCGTACGAGCATGGAAGTCCCGCGGCGTGGAGCGGTTTTTTCTTGTCTGTTCCGAGGTCTGGCGGGAGCGGGGGCTGGCCTGCTTCCCCGGGGGGACGGATGTGACGTGGCTGACGGAGGCGGACTGGGCCGCCCGGGGGGAAGAGGACGTACAGGAGATCCGGGAGCCCATGATGCCCCGGGGCGAGCTGATGATCGCGTTCCACACCGCCGAGGAGCTGGGACAGCTCCAGGAGGCCTGGCACCGGGAGATCGTCCGGCAGCACCAGAAAAACGGCGTGCTGATCCTGGACGGCGCCGCCACCTATATTGACCCCCGGGTCACCATCGCTCCGGGCACCACCATCCTTCCGGGCACCATCCTCCGGGGGGAGACGGCCATCGGCGCGGGCTGCGAGATCGGCCCCTGGGCCGTGGTGGACGGCTGCGCCGTTGCCGACGGCGTCACCATCAACGCCTCCCAGGTCTATGGCAGCGCCATCGGCCCGGGCAGCGACGTGGGGCCCTACGCCCATATCCGCCCCGGCTGCCAGGTGGGGCCCAAGTGCCACATCGGCGCCTTTGTGCAGCTGAAGAACTGCAGCCTGGGGGAGGGCACCAAGATGAGCCACCTCACCTATGTGGGCGACGCGGACGTGGGCAGCGGCGTCAACTTCGGCTGCGGCACCATCACCAGCAACTACGACGGGTTCAAGAAGCACCGCACCGTCATCGCCGACAACGCCTTCATCGGCTGCAACACCAACCTCATCGCCCCGGTGGAGGTGGGGGAGGGGGCCTACATCGCCGCGGGCACCACCGTGACGCGGAACGTCCCGGCCGACAGTCTGGCCGTGGGCCGGGCCAAGCAGGAGAACAAGGAGGGCTGGGCCCGGCACAACCGGGCCATGAAGGCCAGGAACAAAACCCAGTAGCGGATACATTTATATATAAACAAACGCTGTGTCAGGAAGAGAAAAAGAAACCGATCCAAATGGATGAAGAGGAAAAGGAGACTGTTATGATTTCCAGAGGCAAAGACATCAAGGTGTTTTCCGGCAACGCCAACCCCAAGCTGGCCGCGGACATCTGCAAGTACATCGGCATCAAACTGGGTGAGAGCGAAGTGGGATGCTTCTCCGACGGGGAGACATACGCCTCCATTTATGAGACGGTCCGGGGCAGCGACGTGTTTCTCATCCAGCCCACCTGCATGCCCGTCAACGACAACCTCATGGAACTGCTCATCATGATCGACGCCATGCGCCGGGCGTCCGCCGGGCGCATCACCGCCGTCATCCCCTATTTCGGCTACGCCCGCCAGGACCGCAAGGCCAAGAGCCGGGACCCCATCAGCGCCAAGCTGGTGGCCAATATGCTCACCGCCGCCGGCGCCGACCGGGTGCTGACCATGGATCTCCACGCCTCCCAGATCCAGGGCTTCTTTGATATCCCTGTGGACGTGCTGGTGGGCAACCCCATCTTTGTGGACTATTACGCCAAGAAATTCGGCGACCGGTGCGAGGAGATGATGGTCGTCTCCCCGGATGTGGGCAGCGTGGCCCGGGCCCGGACCTTTGCCCAGAAGCTGCACATGAACCTGGCCATTGTGGACAAGCGCCGTCAGAAGGCCAACCAGTGCGAGGTCATGAACGTCATCGGCGATGTGAAGGGCAAGGACTGCATCCTCTTCGACGACATGGTGGACACCGCCGGGAGCCTGTGCAACGCGGCC
>CALXDE010000132.1 GCA_944386965.1 uncultured Oscillospiraceae bacterium | reverse complement strand
AGCTGCTGGGTCCACCGGGCCAAGGAGGAATTCGAGCGTCCAGAGGGCAAAGCGCTGCTGAAGTCCCTGGGCATCCAGGGGGAGTACGAGGGGATCGGCCACTGCATCCTGGGCTACGCGGACGGCGCGTATCCGGAGGCAAAGGAGCGGAAGGCCAACTGGGTCTACCACATTGATTGAGGACACGCTTGTATCCCAGCACCGTCAGAGCCTGCCGCGGAAAATCCGCGGCAGGCTCTGTGCCGTCCTTTGTTCTGGTCGGCTGGGCACCGTCAGGCGCCCTCCTCAGGCAGCGCCATGGTCAAAGCGCAGGTGATATCCGGCATCTGATGGGGCCGGGACTGCATGGGCTGCCGATATTCGTCCAGCGCGTCCGCGGCGCCGCCGGTAATGGTGGCGCGTCCCCAGACCCAGACGCTGCCGTCGGTCTAGACGGCCGCAATATGGGAGAGTCCGCAGGTGACCGCATACGCGGCCTCCAAGGCCGGGACCGGCGTATCGGAGCGGGCGTCGGGGTCCCTCGCGGGAATCTGATTGCCCAGCTCCCCGTAATAGAACATCAGCACGCATTGGCGCTGGGCGTCCGGCAGGCTGTCCACCAGCGCCAGAATCATCCGCCGGGTTTCCTCGTTGTCCAGCGCCTTGTCCGGAACCGACTGCTCGTCCAAGCTCTCGAAGGTGTCCAAAAGGCTGTTTCCCTCGCCGTCCTCCGGGATCTGGACCTCCCGGTGTCCCCGGCCAGGCACTGCCGGATCACCCGCGCCATATTCTCCACAGCCTGCCACGCCTCCCGCGCCCGCCCCCGGCCTGAATGACCGTCTGCGGGAAGATTTTACCACATTTTATTTCTCCCTTTTCCCCCTGTCAACAGCCCCTTCCGGCAGAAGCCGGTCACCTTCCGGGAGCGGCGGGGCAAGGCGGCGCGAGCCTTGACGGGCCACAGGTTCCATGCTAGTATTTTTTGTGAGATTGCATGTTTGCGCGTCCCGCCGGGCGCCGGAGGAGGATCTATGAGCCCTGATCTGATGGAAGCGTTGACAGTGGTGGCAACGCAGATCTGCCTGGGAACCTATGTGATGCTGCTGGTGGAGTTCCGCCAGCCGGAGCGGTCCTGGCGGCTGCGGTGGATCGCCGCCGTCACCCTGGTGGTGGCGGCCAACATCGTTTTGATTCTTTCCGTGGGGTACTGGGGGGTGTATACCCGGCTGGGCGCCGCCACCGTTACGCTTCCCTATGTGCTCATCACCCTGTGGTGCTCTAGCTGCCGGGGAATGCGGGTGGTGTTCAATATCGCCACGGCGCTGTTCATCGGCTGTATCGGCGTGGTCAACGCGGAACTGGCCAGAGCGCTGGCGCCCTCGGTTTCGTGGCTGCCGCTGCTGGTGCGGGTGGGCTCCTTCCTGCTTCTCTTCCTGCTGCTGCGGCAGTTCCGGCGCATGTATCAGCAGATGCTGCGCCTGCTGGATAGGGGCTGGGGGCTTTTGTGTCTGGTCCCCCTCGTCACCACCCTGCTGGTCCTTGTAATCAGCAACTCCTTTTTCCTGGCGTTCCCGCTTCCCACCGTCTTGTTTTTATACGGTCTGCTGGTGATCTGCGCGGCCACTTACGGCCTGATGTTCCTCTTCTTCCGCACCATCTGGGAGGAGAGCCAAACCCGAAGCGAGCGGGCGCTTCTGGCGGTGCAGGTCACCGCCCTGCGGGGCAGACTGGAAACCATGCGGGAGGCGGAGGAGGCCATCCGCCTGGAGCGCCATGACCGGCGCCACTACCTCCAGGCCATTGCCGCCCTGGCCCGGCGGGGCGACACCCAGGCGATTTTGGACCTCATCGGCAGCACCTGTCAGCAGGCGGAGGAGCGGGCGCCTCTGCGCTGGTGCCGTCCCCCCATTCTGGACGCGGTGTTTTCCTTCTATTTCTCCCAGGCAGCGCAGGGCGGCGTCCGGATTCAGGCAGAAATTCACCTGCCCAGCCGCCTTCCGGCGGACGAGTGTGAGCTGGCCATTGTGTTTGCCAACGCCCTGGAAAACGCCCTCCACGCCGTCCAAGCGCTCCCTGTGGAGAAGCGTAGACTCTCCTGCAAGGTGATCGGCCGTCCCACGCTGATGATCGAGATTGCCAACCCCACGGCCGGACCGGTACCCTTCGACGACCAGGGCCTGCCCGTGGCGGCGGAAGCGGGCCACGGACTGGGGATTCGGTCCATCACGGCGTTCTGCCAGAAATACGCGTTTCTCTGCCACTTTGAGGTGAAGGACGGATGGTTTTACCTGCGGGTGATTCAGTGATCGCCCACGGCGCAGCGCTGGCACCTCCCAGGAGCTTCCCGGGCCGCGTCAGGCGGCTGCCGCGCGGCAGGCAACCAGCCCCGCCGCGGCGCACACCGAACCTTGTGAAGAGAATCGCCCATCCCGCCTCCCATAGCAAAAGGTAATTTCCACTACATTATTTATATATGCTGGCCCAGCCGGTTGATCCGAAGCGGAGATATCTCTCAGAGAAGCGCTCCGGCAGATCTCCTCAGAAAAGGCAGCGCATCTGTCGCCCCGCCTGTCTCTGCCCCCGCGCATGCCCAACACCTTCTCTGCGATGGGCTGAAGAGCCGGTTTTGTGTTTCATCGACCTTTCGCCGCGGCGATGAACGCCCGGAACAGCGGGTGGGCCTTATTGGGCCGGGACTTGAATTCCGGGTGGAACTGGACGCCTACAAACCAGGGGTGGTCCGGCAGCTCCACCATCTCCACCAGCCGTCCATCCGGTGAAAGGCCGGACAAAACCAGCCCCTTCTCTGTCAGCAGGGAGCGGAAGTCGTTGTTGAACTCATAGCGATGGCGGTGGCGCTCAGAGATGTCCTCCGCGCCGTAGGCGTGGAACGCCTTCGTATCGCGCCCTGTGATGTGGCAGGGATAGGCCCCCAGCCGCATGGTCCCGCCCTTGTCCGTTTTTCCCCGCTGCTCCGGCATGAGGTCGATGACCGGGTGGGCGGTGGCGGCCAGTTCGCTGGAGTGGGCGTCGGCCAGGCCCGCCACATGACGGGCAAACTCCACCACCGCCATCTGCATCCCCAGGCAGACGCCGAAACAGGGCATTCTCTTTTCCCTGGCCCACCGGATGGCGGAGATCATCCCCTCAATCCCCCGGCTGCCGAAGCCGCCGGGCACGATGACCCCGGCGCACCCACGCAGGAGCCTGTCCGCGTTGGCGTCATCCAGACCCTCGGAGTCCACCCAGCGGATATCCACCTGCACCCCGTTTTCAATTCCGCCGTGGGTCAGAGCTTCCACCACGGAGAGGTAGGCGTCGTGCAGCGCCACGTACTTCCCCACCAGGGCGATCTCCACCCGCCCCTCCGGGTGTTTGGCCCGCTCCGCCATCGTCTGCCACGCCGCCAGATCCGGCTCAGACGCCGACAGGCCCAGCGCGCCGCAGACCGCCCGGGCAAGCCCGGCCCGCTCCAGCATCAGCGGGACTTCGTATAGGAGCGGCGCGGTTTCATTGGGGATCACCCGCTGGGGCGGAATGTTGCAGAACAGGGAGATCTTCTCCCGCACCTCGTCGGGGATGGGGCCGTCGGACCGGCAGAGAATCACATCCGGCTGGATGCCGAGACTCAGCAGCTCTTTCACCGAGTGCTGGGTGGGCTTGCTCTTGAGTTCTCCGGTCCCGGGGATGGAGACGATCAGGGAGACGTGGAGATAGAGCACATTTGGCCGCCCCACCTCCACCGCCACCTGCCGGATGGCCTCCAGGAACGGCTGCGATTCGATGTCGCCCACGGTGCCGCCGATCTCCGTGATGACCACGTCCACGCCCTCCCGACGGCCCACGCGGTAAATCCGCTCCTTGATCTCATTGGTGATGTGGGGAATGACCTGGACGGTACCGCCCAGGAAATCCCCCGCCCGCTCCCGGCTGAGGACGGACCAATAGATCTTGCCGGAGGTGATGGAGGAGTCCACGGTCAGGTCCTCGTCGGTGAAGCGCTCGTAGTGGCCCAGATCCAGATCGGTTTCCGCCCCATCCTCGGTGACGAAGACCTCCCCGTGCTGGTAGGGATTCATGGTGCCGGGGTCCAGATTGAGATAGGGGTCAAATTTCTGGAGAACCACCTTCAGCCCCCGGGCCTTCAGCAGCCGCCCCAGGGAGGCCGCCGCGATCCCCTTTCCCAGGCCGGACACCACGCCGCCGGTCACAAAAATATACTTTGCCATGTTCATTCCCCCATTCCAAATGGATTCGGCGTCCCCGCCGCGATTGGCCTCCTGTCAGGCGCCGCTCTCCGTTCAGAGCTGCCCGCTGTGCCCGGAGCCGCCCGATTTTTGCCGGCTCCCGGCACGCACAGCGGATACCGGCCGGTAAAACAGCCGTCACAGAAGCCGCAGCGCGCATCCGGGGCGATTTCAGAAAGCCCGTCCCTACTCAGAAAGGCCAGGCTGTCCGCCCCGATCAACGCCCGGATCTCCTCTGTCGAGTGGCGGCAGGCGATAAGCTCCTTCCGGTCCGGGATATCCGTGCCGAAGTAGCAGGGGGCGACAAAGGGCGGCGCGGAGGACCGCACATGGATCTCCCTGGCCCCGGCCTCCCGCAGAAGGGCGACGATCTGCCGGGAGGTGGTGCCCCGGACGATGGAGTCGTCAATGAGCACCAGCCGCCTGCCCGCCACGCAGCTCTTCAGCGGCCCGAGTTTGATGCGCACCGCCTGCTCCCGGCTCTCCTGACCGGGGGTGATGAAGGTGCGCCCGATATACCGGTTTTTCACAAGGCCCACACCGTAGGGAATTCCGGATTCCTCGGCATACCCCATGGCGGCATCCAGGCCGGAGTCCGGGACGCCGATGACCACATCCGCCTCCGCCGGGCTCTCCCTGGCCAGGATGCGCCCCGCGTTTCGCCTTGCCTCGTGTACCGACTGGCCGCAGATCACGGAATCCGGGCGGGCAAAGTAGATGTACTCGAAGACGCACAGATGCCCCGGCCCTTTTACGCAGTTCTCCCGCAGGGAGGTGACGGTGCCCTCCTCCACCACGACCACCTCGCCGGGCTCCACCTCCCGGACAAACTCCGCGCCCACGGCATCCAGGGCGCAGCTCTCCGAGGAGAAGAGAATGGCGCCGCCCCGGCGGCCCATGCACAGCGGCCGGAAGCCCCAGGGGTCCCGGGCGGCGATCAGCTTCCGGGGCGACAGGACCAGGATGGAGTAGGCTCCCCGCAATGTGGGGATCGCCTGGCACACCGCCTCCTCCACGGAGCCGCAGCGCAGCCGCTCCTGGGCGATGGCGTAGGCGATGAGCTCCGAGTCCGCGGTGGTCTGGAAAATCGCGCCCCGGTACTCAAAGGCGGTCCTCAGCGCCCCGGCGTCCACCAGATTTCCGTTGTGGGCCACCGCCAGGGTGCCTTTCACATATTTTAGCGTCAGGGGCTGGGCGTTTTCCCGCCCGCCGCCTCCGGCCGTGGCATAGCGGACATGGCCGATGGCCAGGGTGCCGTCCAGCCGCCGGAGATCATCCGGCTGGAACACCTCGCTGACCAGCCCCGTGTCCTTCTGAAAGGACAGCTCCCGGTCCCGGATGGACGCGATGCCGCAGGCCTCCTGCCCCCGGTGCTGGAGCGCAAAGAGCCCGTAGTAAACGGTGCGGGCGCAGTCCCCGGACGGGTCCCAGATGCCAAAGATCCCGCACTCCTCATGAATCGACACAGCAATACCTCCTGAAATCTTTTGCCAAAAAACGCACGGCTTCTCCCCGGTTTCTGGGCACGCCGCATGGAAACCGGGGAGAAGCCTCTATTCTGTCACACGGAGAACAACAGGTCCGCGTAAGTGGGGAAGGGCCAGCAGTCATCCGCGGTCAGCGTCTCCAGCGCGTCCGCGGACTTCCGGGCTTCTGCCATGTCGGGGAGCAGCACGTCGTGGCAATACCGCATGGCCGCCAGAGCATCTGCGGGGATGGCGTCCAGATCCGACTCCAGTTTGCCGCAGGCGGCCGCCAGGACATCCGTCAGGTTGGAGAGGCTGGCGGCAGTGGAAGTTTCATAAGCGCAGGAGAGGCGCATGGCCTCCTTGTGACAGGCCCGCTGACACAGCTGATCGGCATAGCCGGAGACAGCGGGGAGAATCTGGCGGCGGATCATGTCCGCCATGGTCCGTGCCTCGATGCAGATGACCGTAGCATAGTTTTCAATGTGGATCTCCGCGCGGGCCTCGATCTCCTCCTTGGTATAGATGCCGTGCTTGATGAACAGCTCCATATTCTTGGGGGCGGTGTACTTGGGCAGAGCGTCTGCCGTGGAAACCAGGTTGGAGAGCCCCCGGCGCTCGGCCTCCTCCAGCCAGGCGTCATCGTAGCCGTTGCCGTTGAAGATGATCCGCTGGTGCTCTGTGAATACCCGCCGGATGAGCTTCTGCAGGTCGGTCTGGAAGTCGGAAGACGCCTCCAGCTCATCGGCAAACTGCTGCAGCTCCTCGGCCATGATGGTGTTCAGCGCAATGTTGGGGCCGGAGATGGACTGGGAGGAGCCCAGCATCCGGAACTCAAACTTGTTCCCTGTGAAGGCCATGGGGGAGGTGCGGTTGCGGTCCGTGTTGTCCTGGGGGATGGCGGGCAGCACATCCACGCCGACCCGCAGTGTCCGCTTGCCGGAATCCTGGTGCTCTGTGCCCTGGATGATGGACTCCACCACGGCCTCCAGCTCGTCCCCCAGGAAGATGGAGAGCACGGCGGGCGGCGCCTCCTGGGCGCCCAGCCGGTGGTCGTTGCCGGGGAAGGCCACGGTGGCCCGGAGAAACTCCTGATAGTCGTCCACCCCCTTGACAAAGGCCGCCAGGAACAGCAGGAACCGGGCGTTCTGACTGGGCGTGGAGCCGGGCTTGAAGAGGTTGCGGCCCGTATCGGTGGAGAGGGACCAGTTGTCGTGTTTGCCCGAGCCGTTGACGCCGGCGAAGGGCTTCTCATGGAGTAGGCACACCAGGCCGTGGCGGTCCGCCACCTTCTTCATCAGCTCCATGGTCAGCTGGTTCTGGTCGCAGGCGGCGTTGGCGTCCGAGAAAACCGGCGCCATCTCGTGCTGGGAGGGGGCGACCTCGTTGTGCTTGGTCTTGGAGAGGACCCCCAGCTTCCACAGCTCCTCATCCAGGTCTTTCATGTAGGCGGCGACCCTGGGCTTGATGGCCCCGAAGTAGTGGTCCTCCAGCTCCTGGCCTCTGGGGGGCTTGGCCCCGAACAGGGTCCGCCCGGTCATCCGCAGGTCCTCCCGCTTCTCATAGAGGGCCTTGTCAATGAGGAAGTACTCCTGCTCCGGCCCCACCTGGGCGGTGACCCGCTTTGTCTGCGTGTCGCCGAAGAGCCGCAGTATCCGAATCGCCTGCCGGCTCACCTCGTCCATGGAGCGCAGAAGAGGCGTCTTCTTATCCAGCGCCTCGCCGGAGTAGGAGCAGAACACCGTGGGGATGCACAGGCTCCCCTCCTTGATGAAGGCGAAGGAGGTGGGGTCCCAGGCGGTGTAGCCCCGGGCCTCGAAGGTGGCCCGCAGGCCCCCGGAGGGGAAGGAGGAGGCGTCCGGCTCGCCCCGGATCAGCTCCCTGCCGGAGAACTCCATCATGATCTTCCCGCCGCCCGCCGGGGCGATGAAGCTGTCGTGCTTCTCGGCGGTAACGCCGGTCATGGGCTGGAACCAGTGGGTGTAGTGGGTGGCGCCCTTCTCCACAGCCCACTGCTTCATGGCCTCGGCGATCTCGTTGGCCGTGGAGAGGTCCAGGGC
>CALXDE010000131.1 GCA_944386965.1 uncultured Oscillospiraceae bacterium | reverse complement strand
ACTACTATATGTTCCCCAACGTGGGCGCCACGTTCCAGCTGTGGGGCTTCATCGCGGTGGCCATGGGCGGCTTCGGCAGCGTGACCGGCGCTTTCCTCAGCGGGCTGGTCATGGGCCTGGCGGATACGCTGACCGGCCTGTACGTCAACACCGCCATCAAATACATCGGCGTGTGCGTGGTGTTCCTGGTGACGGTGTCCTTCCGCCCCAAGGGCATCTTCGGCAAGTAAGGGAGGGAGTGCGTGAACATGAAAAAGTTATCCTACAGGAAGCTCCTGCTGTGCGCGGGGATTCTGGTCGTTCTGATCGTGCTGCCCCTGGTCTTCAACACCGCCTTCTCCCACCACATCATGACCATGATGTGCATTTGGGCGCTGCTGGGCATGGGCTGGAACTTCATCGGCGGATACGCCGGCCAGATCTCCAACGGCCACGCCATCTACTACGCCTTCGGCGCGTATACCAACGCCATGCTGCTCCAGTGGTTCAACCTCTCCCCGTGGATTGCCATGTGGATCGGCTGCCTGCTGTCGGCGGCCATCGCGTTCCTGATCGGCAAGGGCCTGCTGCGCTTCCGGGGCCACGTCTTCGCCATCGCCACCATGGCCGTGGCGGAATGCGTGCGGCTGATTTTCATCAACACCAAGGCCATCGGCGGCGCCACGGGCGTATACATTTTCAACGCCGAGCTGGACCCCGCGGTCTATATGCAGTTTACCGACACCAAGACCTATGTGTACCTGTATATGGCCTTTGTGGTGGCGATGCTGCTGTTTGTCCGCTGGCTGAACACCACCAAGTTCTGCTACTATCTGCGGGCCATCAACGGCAATGAAACCGCCGCCGAGAGCGCCGGCATCAACGCCGCCAACTACAAGCTCTGGGCCTACATGCTCAGCGCCGCCATCGTCAGCCTGGCCGGCAGCCTCTATATGCAGTTCATGCGCTACACCGACCCCTCCATGATCCTGACCTCCAACATCTCCATGATGATCGTGCTGGTCACCGTCATGGGCGGCGTGGGCACGGTATACGGTCCGCTGATCGGCGCCATTGTCCTGACCTATATCTCCGAGTACACCCGCGTCTACCTGAGCCACTACAACGGCCTGGACATGGTGATTTACGGTGTCCTGGTCATTCTGATCGTTCTGTTTATCCCCGACGGCCTGATCTCCATTCCCAGCCGCATCCGCAAGCGCCGGGAGCATAAGGCCGCAGTGAAGGAGGCGCCCGCGAAATGAGCAATTACATTCTGCAGGTAAACGACGCCACCAAGAAGTTCAGCGGCCTGATGGCCAACGAGGGCATCACCTTTGACGTGGGCGTGGGAGAGATCCTGGGCCTGGTGGGCCCCAACGGCGCCGGAAAGACCACCCTGTTCAACTCCCTGAGCGGCGTCCATCAGCTGACCCGGGGCACCATCATCTTTGATGGAAAGGATATCACCAAGCTCAACAGCCACCAGATCTGCAAGCTGGGCATTGGGCGCACCTTTCAGATCCCCCAGGCCATCGTGACCCTCAGCGTGGAAGAGAATGTTTTGATTGGCGCTCTGTGCCATACCAACAACATGAAGGAGGCCCGCAGGCATGCCCACGAGACGATCGGCTTCTGCGGGCTGAGCGAACTGGCCGACAAGCCGGCCGCCATTTTGAATGTGGCCCAGAAGAAGCGCCTGGAGATTGCCCGGGCCTTTGCCACGGACCCCAAGCTGCTTCTGCTGGATGAGACGATGGCCGGCCTCACCGCCACGGAGCGCATGGAATCTGTCGAACTGATTCGGGAGATCAACCAGCGGGGCGTCAGCATTGTGATGATTGAGCACAATATGGACGTGGTGATGAGCGTCTCCAACCGCGTCCTGGTGCTGGACGCCGGCAAAATGCTGGCTCTGGGTTCGCCGGAGGAGGTCACCTCCAACGAAGCCGTGATCAACGCCTATCTGGGAGGAGGGAAGAAGAATGCCTGAGATGCTGAAGGTGGAACACGTCAAAACCGGCTATGACGGCGTCCCTGTCGTTCACGACGCGTCGCTGCGGGTGGACCAGGGAACCATCGTGGCCCTGGTGGGCTCCAACGGCTCCGGCAAGACCTCCCTGCTGCGGGCCATCACCGGCACGCTGCCGGTGATGCACGGCAGCATCAGCTACAAGGGGGAGTCCATTGTCGGCATGAAATCCTACAAGCTGCTGGACAAGGGGATCTCCATGGTGCCCGAGGGGCGCCATCTGTTCGGCAAAATGTCCGTGCGGGACAATCTGCTCATGGGGGCCTACTCTGTGCGGGACAAGGCGGAAATCGAGAAGCGTCTGAAGTTCGTCTATGAGCTGCTGCCCCGGGTGGAGGAGCGCCAGAAGCAGCAGGCGGACACGCTCTCCGGCGGTGAGCAGCAGATGGTGGCCATCGCCCGGGGGCTGATGTCCAGCCCGGAGCTGTTGATCCTGGATGAGCCCAGCCTGGGCCTGATGCCCAAGCTGGTGACCGAGATCTTTGAGTTCATCCGCCGGATCAAGGACGCCGGCGTCACCATCATTGTGGTGGAGCAGAACGCCATGGCGACCCTGGAGATGAGCGACTACGCCTATGTCATGCAGAACGGCGAGACTGTTCTGGAGGGCACCGGCCAGGAGCTTCTGGCTGATGAGCAGGTGAAGAAAGCCTATTTGGGAGGATAAATCATGCTAGTTACGCTGAAAGAACTGCTGGACCAATACATGACCACCGACAAGGCGGTGGGGGCCTTCAATGTGACCACCTTCTGTGACGCAAAGCCCGTGATCACCGCCGCGGAGAAAAAGAACGCCCCGGTCATTGTTCAGGTGGGCGGCTTTGCCACCCGCTATATGGACCTGGAGCTGTGGGGCAAGGTGCTGGTGACTCTGGCGGAGCGCTCTCCCGTCCCAGTGTGCATCCATCTGGATCACTCCAAGGACGTGGAGGAATGCCAGAGAGCCATCGATGCCGGGTTCTCCTCCGTCATGTATGACGGTTCCCAGCTCCCCTATGAGGAGAATGTGCGCCTTACCAGCGAGGTGGTGCGCCGCGCCGCCCAGAAGGGCGTCAGCGTGGAGGGCGAGATCGGCTCCGTGGCCTACTCCGGCACCGACGCCTATAAGGCGGAGGCATCTGACCCGGATACCGCCGCCCGCTTCGTGGCGGACACCGGCATCGACGCCGTGGCCGTGGCCGTGGGCACCCTCCACCGCATGGAGACACAGGCCGCCCATCTGAACTTCGAGCTGCTGCGCTCCATCCAGGCCAAGGTGGATATCCCTCTGGTGATCCACGGCTCCTCCGGCCTGTGCGATGAGGATTTCAAGCAGATGTGCGCCACCCATGTCACCAAGGTCAACATTGGTACCGCCCTGCGCATGGCCTTCGACAAGGGGCTGCGCACCGCTCTCCATGACCACCCCGAGAGCAACGTCTTTACTGAGATCGCCCACATCCCCATGCAGTATGTGGAGGACAAGGTGATCGAGAAGCTGGGCCTGCTCGGCTTCTGATTCCGACAACAGGAGGACATCATGGCTGATTTTGATGTCATTTGTGTGGGCAACTCCGCGGTAGATGTGCCGCTCCACCCGGTTGGCCCCGAGATTTTTTCCTACGACTCCTATCCCATCGACCGCATCATCCCCCAGGTAGGCGGGAGCGGTACCAACGTGTCCACCATCCTTTCCCGCCTGGGCAAGCGGGTGAAGCTCATCACCCTGCTGGGCAGTGACATGCTGGGGGATTTTCTGATCCGCAATTGCCAGGAAAACGGCGTGGACACCTCTTCCATCGTCCGCAGCAGTGAGATCGACACACCCCTGAGCGTGGGCCTGGTCCGCGCGGATGGGGAGCGGGGCTTTGTGGTCAGCAAAAGCAGCAGCACCTTTTCGTTCTGCGCCGACCATGTGAATCCCGCGGACTTCGCCGGCGCCAAGGCGATGGTGTTCTCCAGCATCTTCATCATGCCCAAATTTGACGACGCGGGACTGACCAAGGTCTTTTCCGCGGCGCAGGCGGCCGGGCTCATTGTCTGTGCCGACATGATGCGAAGCCGCACCGGTGAAAAGATCGATGCCATCCGGTCGGCCCTGCGGCATGTGGACTATTTCTTCGCCAACTTCGAGGAGGCGGAGTTCCTGACTTCCCAGTCCACCTACCACAGCATGTCCCAGGTTCTGCTGGACGCGGGCGTCAAGCATGTGCTCATCAAAAACGGAAAAGAGGGCTGCTATATCCGCGACGGAGAGATGGAGCAGCTTCTGCCCGCCTTTTTGAACGACCACCCGGTGGATACCATCGGCGCGGGAGACAACTTCGCGGCCGGCTTTGTCGCGGCCCTGCTGGATGGCCTCACCTTCCCGGAGGCCGCCCGCTTTGCCAACGCCACCGCCGCCATCTCCGTGGGCGCTCCCGGTTCCACCAACGGTGTTCGGAGCAAGGAGCAGGTGCAGGCGCTCCTGCGCTCTGTGTGAACGCATACATGTCTACCCCTTTCTCAAAAGCCGCCGGCCGGCATCCCGAAACGGGATGCCGGCCGGCGGCCTGTTTTAGACCTTCGGCCGCCTTTCCGGAGCGGAAAAACGGCGAGGAAAGATTTGCGGGGATAAAAAATCGGGGACCGGAGGAATCTCCTCCGGTCCCCTGGTCAGGCGTGGGACGGATTTACTGGAAGTTGCGGATCTCGATGCCCTCCTGGGCAAAGACCTCCCGGATCTTCTGTACGAAGGCCAGCGCCTTGGGGCCGTCGCCGTGGACGCAGAGGGTGTCCCCCTTGATGTCCAGGTCCTTGCCGTTGATGGAGGTCACCTTTCCCTCCTTCACCATGCGGACGCACCGCGCAATGGCGATGTTCTCATCGGTGATCATGGAGCCCTCCATGGAGCGGGGCACCAGGGAGAGATCGTCCATATAGGCCCGGTCGGCGAAGATCTCGCTCTTGGCCACCAGTCCCAGATTTTCCGCTTCCTCTCCCAGCACGGCGCCGGCGCAGTAGTAGATCATGATGCTCTTGTCGATCTCGCACACGGCCTCGCAAATGGCCCGGGATACCTCCCGGTCATACTGGCAGAGATTGCCCAGCGCGCCGTGGGGCGCCACATGCTGGAGCTTCATCCCGTGCCCAGCAAGGAAGGCCTGGAGGGCGCCGATCTGGTACTTCATGTAGTTTTTTACCTCAATGGGCTTGAGCACCATCTTCCGCCGGCCAAAGCCCAGCAGATCCGGGTAGCCCGGATGGGCGCCCACCGCCACGCCTCGGGCCGCGGCGGCCTTCACCGTGGCGTCCATGACCATGGGGTCCCCGGCGTGGAAGCCGCAGGCCACGTTGGCGGAGGTGACATACTGGATGATTTCCTCATCGCCGCCGATCTTATAGGCGCCGAAGCTCTCGCCCATATCGCTGTTCAAGTCGATTTGATAAGCCATTTGCTCTTCCTCCTTCAGCATTCTTCCACCTGAATATCAAATGTCAGGCCGTTTACCCGCACCCGGTAGGTCCGCTCCGCCGGTTCCGGAGCCTCCAGCTTCCGGCGGAGGGAGGCCAGCTCCTCCCGCCAGGCGGCGTAGAGCCGCTGGGCCTCGTCCACGGAGATCTTCTCAAAGCGGAGCTGGTCGCCGGCCTTGCTCTGGCCGATCACCGGCAGGTCCACGGTGATGACCGTGGCGATCTTGGTGTAGCCCCCCACGGTCTGGTGATCCGCCATCATAACGATGGGGTGTCCGTCTGAGGGGACCTGGATGGAGCCGATGGCGATACCGTCGGAGATGATGTTGCCGTCGGTCTTGTGGGCCACCGCGGGGCCCTCCAGCCGGTAGCCCATGCGGTCAAAGTCCTTGCCCACGGTGTAGATTCCGCCCAGGAAGTCCCTGATCCCCTGGTCCGTGAAGCGGTCATCCTGGGGCCCCAGAATGACCCGGACGGTCCGGGGGGAACCGGCGGGGCGGGGGACCTCCAGGCGGCGCAGCGCCATGTTGGGCAGGGTGGAGACACAGCGGCGCAGCGCCAGGGTGTCCCCTTTCTCCAGACGGCGGCCCTGATAGCCGCCGATGTGGAACTTCGTCAGGGTGGAGCGGCTGCCCAGCAGCGCCGGCACGTCCAAGCCGCCGGCGACCGCCAGATAGGCCCGGCATCCGCTGACCGGCGCGCCAAAGGAGACGGTATCTCCCGCCTTCACCGCCAGCGCCCGGTAGGTGTCCGCGCTCTCGCCGTTGACGCGCAGGGACAGGTCGGCGCCGGTGACCGCGATCACCGCCGGCTCTGTAAAGCGCAGGGTGGGTCCGAGGATGGTGATTTCCAGGGCCGCCTCATTGGGGTCGTTGCCCACCAGGACGTTTGCCAGCGCGAAGGCGCGCTGGTCCATGGGACCGGAGGTGGACAGACCATACTGCTCATAGCCGAAGCGGCCGCCGTCCTGAACGGTGGTCAGCACGCCGCCGTTTTCCACGCTGATTCCCATTCCTCACACCTCCTTCTGATACGTCCGGCACACATAGGTCCCCGCCTCCACCTGCGCCTGGATGGCGCGGAACTCCGCCTGGGAGATGGGGATATGGCGCAGCCACTGCCCGGACTGGAGGAGGAAGGGGTTCTCCCGCCGGCTGTCATAGGCCAGGACCGGCGTGGTGCCGATGATATTCCATCCGCAGGGCTGCTCAAAGGGGATGATGTCGCTCAGTCCCAGCTGCACCACAATGCTGCCGCCTGGAATTTTCACCCGGGGAGTCTCCCGCCGCTTGAAGGAGAAAGGGTTCTCCATCCGGGCGCCGTAGGGATGGCCGGGGGCGAAGCCCAGCATGTAGATGAAGTAGTCGCTCTGGCTGTGGATGCGGATGATCTCCTCCACACTCTTCTTCTCGATCTGCGCGATCTCCTGGATATCCGCGGCGTACTCCCCCTCATAGCACACCGGGACCTCCGTTACGATGGCCGGGGGCAGCTCCACATTGCCCAGGTGATCTCCCAATTGTTCAACCTTCTCCATCAGTTTTCGATAAGGGATCACCAGCGGGTCATAGTGGATCAGCAGGGAGCGGTAGGCCGGCACCAGTTCCCCCAGACCATCCAGCTTCTCCCGCTCCAGCGCCACTTTCAGGGAGCGCACCTTCTGATTGACGGGGATGCTGATTTCATTTTCAAACTCCACCAGGAGCGCCTGATCGCCGGCGAAGCGGAACGTCATCTCACTCATGCGGCACCTGCCTCCAAACGGTTAGTCTACGTATTCCACACCAAGCTGCTCCAGCGTGGCGTCCACAAAGGGACGGGGGAAGCCCTTGCCGGAGAGAATGCCGGCAATCTGGCCCTCCTCCTTCTTGTGGACGGCCCAGGCCTCAGCGGCCAGAGCCTCCGCCTCCTGGGGCTTGATGACCAGGAGACTGTCCCGGTCACCCACCAGAATATCACCCGGGCAGATGACCTGTCCACCCACAGATACCGGGAAGTTGATCTCGCCGGGGCCGTTCTTGTAGGGGCCGTTGGGCGTGGCGCCCCGGGCGAAGACGGGGAAGTCCGTGTAGGCGGACAGCTCCTCCAGATCCCGGATGCAGCCGTCCACCACAAACCCGGCAATGCCGCGGCTCTTGGCATAGGTGGACATGATATCGCCGCACAGGGAGCGGCTCATGCTGCCGCCGGCGGCGATGACCAGAATATCGCCGGGCTTGGCCAGATCCAGGGCCTTGTGGAACATCAGGTTGTCACCCGCCGGGCAGCGGACGGTGAACGCCACGCCCAGCAGGGGGGAGTGGTTCACGTTTTTCAGCCCCGCGTCCACAGACGCGAGCCGCCCCATGCAGTCGTCGATGTTGGCCACCGGCAGACCCCGGAACGCCTCCACCAGCTTGGGATCGGGACGCTCAAAATCTCTGCGAATTCTGCAACCAATTGCCATAATGGAACCTTCTTTCTGTTTTTTGTGTGCGGTTTGATGGAAATGCCTGCAAGTGATCGGTTGTAAATCTTATCATTTTATGATACATTATCATAAAATCCAATAAATCGAGGGATTGCCATGAATCTTTCCGATGTAGAAATGTTCCTGATCATTGTTCGGACCAAGAGTATCACCAAGACGGCGGATGCCCTGTTCCTCTCCCAGCCCACGGTCAGCCAACGGCTCAAGGCCCTGGAGCAGGAGCTGAACTATCCGCTGATTCTGCGCAGCAAGGGGTTCAAGCAGATCGAGCTGACGCCGGAGGGGACGGACTTCGTCCCCATCGCCGAGCGGATGATCTCCCTGTGGAAGGAAACCAAGCTGCTGCAGCGCAACCGAGATCGGATGCTGCTGAATATCGGGTGTACCGACAGCGTCAACGTAGCGCTGCTGGCGCCCTTCTATCGGGCGCTCCTCCGGCAGGACGCCGCGCTGGATCTCAACATTCAGACCCACCACTCCTCGGAGCTGTACGGCATCCTGGACAACCACGACATCGACGTGGCCTTCGTCTTCTACGATCTCTACTATAAAAATATCATATCCCGTTTGGTGTTCCAAGAAAAATTCTATCTGGTGCAATCCCGGCATCCGGCGGTGGGAAAGGCGCTGGTCCACACCGACGAGCTGGACCCGGCCAAGGAGCTGTTCCTGAAGTGGGACGACCCCTATCAGCTCTGGCACGACCAGTGGCTGACCAACTACGCCCGCCCCCATTTCAGCACCGATATCATCACCCTGATCGGAGAGCTGTGGGACGATGACCAATACTGGCTGGTGGCGCCGGAGTCCGTGGTGGCGGCGCTCAGCCGCAGACGGCCCGTGTACGTCAGCCGGCTGAAAAACCCGCCGCCGGACCGCTGCTGCTACAAGATTACCCACCGGGCGCCCCTGCCTACCAGCCAGAAAGCGCTGGCCTATTTTGAGGAGAAGCTGGACGAATACCTGGCCTCCCTCCGGTTCGACATTCCGGTGGGACAGGTCTGGCGGCAGGAATAGGGAGATTACCGCTGGCCGCGCAGTTCCGCCACCGCCTTTTTCAGCCGCTCCATGGCCTCCACGATGCGCTCATAGCTGCAGGCATAGGAGAGGCGGATGTAGCCTTCGCCGCTGGGACCGAAGGCGGAGCCGGGAACTGTGGCGATGTGGGCGTGGTCCAGCAGGTAGTCGGCGACCTCCCGGGAGGAGCGGCCCAGGGATTTGATGTTGACGAAGATATAGAACGCGCCCTCCGGGTTCTTGCAGCTGATGCCCTCGATGCTGTTGATGGCGCTGACGGCATAGTCCCGGCGCCGCTGGTACTCGGCTACCATGCGCTGTACATCCGGCTCGCCCTTTTCCAGGGCGGTGACGCCGGCCTCCTGGACAAAGGAGGAGGCGCAGGTGTTGATGTACTGATGGACCCGGACCATGGCCTGGATGAACTCCACCGGAGCCGCCGCGTAGCCCAGGCGCCAGCCGGTCATGGAGTAGCACTTGGAGAAGCCGTTGAGGGTGATGGTCCGCGCCTTCATGCCGGGCAGGGAGGCGAAGCTCACATGTTTGGCGCCGCCGTAAACCAGCTTTTCGTAGATCTCATCGGAAACCACAATCAGGTTGTGCTTCTCCACGATCTTGGCCAGCTTCTCCAGCGTTTCCCGGGACTGCACTGCGCCGGTGGGGTTGCTGGGGGTGTTCATCACCAGCATCTTGGTCCTGGGGGTGATGAGGCTCTCGATCTCGGCCAGATCCAGCTGGTAGTCATTCTCCTCCCGCAGCTGATAGGTGACCGGCTTTGCCCCGAAGAAGTTGGGCACGTGGATATAGTTCAGCCAAACAGGGTCAGGCACCAGGACCTCGTCCCCCTCATTGAGAAAGGCGGCTACGGCGGCATAGGTGCCCTCGCCCACACCGATGGTCACCAGGATCTCGTCGGGGACGTAGGTGATGCCGTTGTCCCGCTGGAGCTTGTCGCAGATGGCCTTCCGCAGCTCGTTGGTGCCGTAGTTGGAGGTGTAAAATACATTCCCTTTGCGGACGCTCTCATACAGGGCGTCCTTGATGACCTCCGGGGTGTCGAAGTCCGGGCGGCCGATCTCCATGTGGATGATGTCCGCGCCCTCCCGTTGCATCTTGTTGGCCCGCTCCATCATCACGCGGATGCCGGAGAAGGGCAGCATCTCCATGCGTTTTGCTGTTTCAAACATACCGGTTTTCCTCCCTTTGCCGTGTTGTGAATCCAAAGCGAAACTGATTCTGGGATTATTATAGACCCTTTCTATTTATTTGCAAAATAAATAGTTTGTATCATAATGATAGGAAAAAACAATATAAAACGGCGGGATGCTTCAGACGGCAAGGGGATGCGGCCGCGGGTGGCGCCGCCCGGCCCGGCTTGCGGGGATCGGCGGGGAGGACCTCTGTGTGACGCGGCGCGGCAGGTTTTGCCGGCAGATTTTCCCGCCTGACAGGCGTCCGTTTCTTGGTCAAACGGGCGCCTTTTTTGCGCAACTGCGGGAATTCTTTTCGGCGAAGCCTTGTAATCGCGAACGAATTGCGCTACACTGTAGTCATCTATCGGCAGGATTCCACAAGAATTGCCAAAGCGGACAGGTATCCGCCCATATAGAGAGAAAGAGGGAGAAATCATGGGCAAAACACGCACAATTCTGCTGGCTGCGCTGGGATGTCTGGCACTGGCCGCCGTCTTGCTGGCGGCGGCGCTGCCCGGTTCCGCGGACGGGCCGGCGGCGGCTGCTGAACCGGCGGCTGATCTGGAAGAAGAGGACTTGGAGGATGAGGAGGAGAGATTGACACTGGAGACGATCCGCTCCGTCTCCTTCACCGATCTGCCGGGGAACGGTCCGGCCCAGGATGCGGCCCGCTATGCCGCGTATCTGGGCATTATGGAGGGGGTCGGCGGCGGCCAGTTTGATCCGGACGCTCTGCTGACCCGGGCGGAGGTCGCCGCGCTGCTGCAGCGCATGGCGCCGGAGGCCTCCGGCGCCGAGGAGAAGCTGGAGACGGCGCCGGCCTTCCCCGATGTGGCGGCGGATGACTGGTATGCCGAGGCGGTGGCCTGGGCGGTCCGCTCGGGCGTCATCACCGGCAACGCGGACGGCACCTTCGCTCCAAACCGGCGGGTGACCCGGGCGGAGCTGGCGATCCTGCTCTGGCGCCAGGCGGGGCTTTTGGGGTATGGGCCCCGGTCCTCCGGGGATCTGAGCGCCTATCGGGATGGCGCGTCTGTGGCCTCCTTTGCCCGGGAGGCGGTGGCCTGGGCTGTGGAGGAGGGCCTGTATGATGCCCTGATCACCGACACCATTTATCCGGATCTTCCGGTTTCCCGGTCGCAGTTTGCCCAGGTCCTGGTGGCGTTTGTAGCCGCTGTGGAGGACGAGCCCCTGGCCGTGGAGCTGGCGGCTTCGGACAGCCGGACGCCGGTGAACAGCGCCAGTCGTGCCAATCACGACGCCATCCAGGCGGCGGTGGACGCCGCCGCGGAGAAGTACGGCGCGGTGGGCGTCCAGGTAGCGGTGGTAGAGGACGGCGAGGTGACCGACACCTTTGCCTCCGGCTGGGCCACCCGGGGCAGCGATCCCATGACCGCCGACCACCGCATGCGGGTGGCCTCCATCTCCAAGGTGCTCATCGGCCTGGAAACCATGCTCCTGCGGGAGCAGGGGGTGGTGGACCTGGACGTGTCCATCGGGGACTACTGGGGCGTCAGCGCCGTGAACCCCTACTATCCGGACATCCCGGTGACGCTGCGGTCCATGCTGTCCCACACCTCCTCCATCAGCAACCTGGGGGACGGCGCCTCATACAGCTATGGCGCGGTGCGCTCCCGCCTGGCCAGCGGCGGCTTCAGCCGCATGCAGCCCGGGGCCATCTCCTCCTGGTCCTATAACAACTACGCCTTCGGCGTCCTGGGCCAGACCATCGAGCTGGCCTCCGGCATGTGCATGAACGACCTGCTGCGCCGGGACCTCTTTGACGTTATGGGGATCGACGGGGCCTTCGCTGCCGGGGACCTGGAGGACAGCTCCCGTCTGGTGACACTGGTCTACCACGGCGGCGGCGTGGCCCGCTCCGTCTCCACCCAGCGAAATCTCCACTCGCCCGACACGCCGGGCGCTTCGGGCAGCTACTTTGCCGGCGGCCTCACCATCAGCGTCTCGGACCTGGCGAAGATCGACGCGCTGCTGGCCAACGACGGGAACTATGAGGGGCTGCAGCTGGTGGAGCCGGAGACGGTGGAGTTGATGGAAACCATCGATCCCACCCAGCTCTCCGACGGGACGTACCAGGGCCTGCCCCTGCGCTGCCAGAAGGATATCTACGGCCGGGAGACACTCTATTACCACACGGGAAGCGCCTATGGCGTGTACAACTGCATGTCCTATGACCCGGACACCGGCGACGGGGTGGTGGTCCTCACCGTGGGGGCCAGCGGGGCCAAGGACGAGCGGGGAATTTACGCAATCTGCGGGGAGATCAGTCAATATGTCTATGCTGTCACAAAGTAAGCTTACACTGGCCGGCCTGGCGCTGGCCCTGGCGCTGCTGGCGGGCTGCGCCGCCCAGCCCGCGGAGGAGGTTCCCGCCGGCGGCGTGGAGGAGCCGCCCGCGCCCACGGTCCCTGTGGAGCCGGAAGAGCCGGAGGAACCGGAGCCGCCGGAGCCCACAGTGGCCACCCTGGCGGTGTGCGGGGACGTGATGAGCCACATGCCCGTCACCAACGACGCCTGGGACGAGGCCGCCGGCCGCTATGACTACGGCCGGATCATGGCCGGGGCGGAACCCTATGTGTCCGCGGCGGACTACGCCGTGGCCAACCTGGAGACGACCCTGGCCGGAGGGCCCAACTACTCCGGCTATCCGGCTTTCAACTCCCCGGACGACCTGGCCTACGATCTGAAGGCCATGGGGTTTGATTTGCTGCTCACCGCCAACAATCACTGTCTGGACAAGGGCTTCTCCGGCCTGTGCCGGACACTGGACGTGCTGGACGAGGCGGGCCTTGCCCACGTGGGCACCAGCCGCACCCAGGAGGAGGCGGACGCCAACATCGCCGTGGCGGACGTGGGGGGCATCTCCGTGGCGTTCCTGGGTTATACCTACGGGACCAACGGCATTCCGCTGCCCAAGGACGCCCCCTTCGCGGTGAACCTCTTCAACACCGACTATCTCACCAGCCTCTCCCAGCCCGACGAGGCGCGGATGCAGGCGGACCTGGCGGCGGCGGAGGCCCTGGACACGGACCTTGTGGCCGTGATGATCCACTGGGGCCTGGAGTACCACACCAGTCAGAACGCCTACCAGGAGCAGGTGGCGGACTTTCTGATCGCCAACGGGGCGGACATCATCCTGGGCGGCCACTCCCACGTGCCCCAGCCCATGGAGATGCGGACCGTCACCGACGAGAGCGGGGAGAGCCGCACGGCCTTTGTGTGCTACTCCCTGGGGAACTTCATCTCCTCCCAGAACGATCCCCTGACCGACACCACTGCCGTGCTGAACCTGGAGCTGACCCGGGACAACGTCACCGGGGAGAGCGCCGTCACCGGCTGCTCCTATGCCCCCATGCTGATGCTGGACCGGGAGGCCGGCGCGGCGGAGCGGTTTGCGCTGCTGGACACCGCCGCCGTCCTGGCGGACCCCACCTGGGACGAGCGGACCGCTGGGAAGGCGGAGCAGGCCGCCGCGGACTGCGCGTCCATCCTGGAGGCCATCCAGCCCGCGGCCAGCATCGGAACGCTGGAAGCGGCCCAGGCGGAGAGCGGGGACTCTGTCGGCTGAGAAGCCGGACAGGTGACATACAGCAAACGCGACAAACAGCCAGGGCCACGCAGGCGCGTGGCCCTGGCTGTTTTCCTCTCCGGCGCAGTCCGAGGGGCCGTGACAGCAACCGCCGCCGCATCCCCCGAACCGAGGGACGCGGCGGCGGTTTGGGTTCTCGCCGGGTCAGTATCCGGGCGGGCGGAAGGCGCCCCGGCCGCTTTTATTCCGCCACGATGATCCGGATCTGGCCTCCCTGATCCGGGGCGCGGTCGTAGTAGAGGGTCAGCTCGTAGCCGTCCGCCAGGACGGAGGCAAGTCCGTCCGCCCCGCTGAGCCACATATCCGCATCGCTGAGGTGGATCTCCACCTGGTCGGATACGCGGTACTCGTTCCCTTTGGCCTCCACATACCAGGCGCCGTCCTGCAGGAAGAAGTCGCCGCTGTCCAGGTCCTCCAGTGTCCGGAGCCGGCGGATATTGGAAACCCGCTCATAGCCGCTGCTGGAGGGCGTCAGGGCGATCCCCACATAGCGGTCGGTGGAGCTGGAGATGGCGCACAGGTATTTCTCGCTGCGCCCGGCGCTGTTGGTCAGCACGGCTGCCGGGTTATAGGCCTCCATGCTGCCGCTGCCCAGGTTGATGCCCTCCTCGCCGGAGTAGCGGTTAATCTTGCCGTACACATAGCAACTGCCGGTGACATTTTCCAGCAGGATCATGTCCACCTGACCGGCGGAATTGGTGTGGTAATAGGCCACATCGTCCTTCTCCAGGCTCTCCGTCCAGGTGATGGCGGAGAAATCCGTGGAGGACGCGCCCTCGTTGCCCTCCAGGTCGTAGACGCGGCCGCTGCCCGCCCACTCGTAGATCAGGCAGGAGGGGGCCAGCTCCAGATCGCCCAGGGTCCTCTCCGTCAGATCCAGCGTCTTGGAAGCGGAGGAGGAAACCTCCTTGCAGCGCAGGGCGGAGGCGGAGGCGACGGAAACCTCCACCAGACTCCCCAGGGAGGACTCCTCATAGTCCATGGTGTCCGCCGTCAGGGTGATGCCGCTGCCGGCAAGGGTCACGGAGCGCCCGTCCTCGGCGAGAATCCCGATCATCTCGGCGCGGATCTTCGTGGAGGAGTAGGCGGCGGCCACCTTGCCGTCGTCGGTGAGCAGGAGGGTCACCTTGTCGCCCAGCTTCAGCTCTCCCAGTGTCTCCCAGGCGCACTCCAGCACATCGAAGGTGCAGCCGGCCACCGTCAGCGTGGTGGCGGCGGTGACGCTGGGGGAGGCCTGTGCCAGGAAGCCGGACACCCGGTAGTCGGACACCCGCAGCGTGGCGGTGGCGGCGTCGTAGTAGCCCACATCGTACTGGGCCAGGTCGCCCTTGCTGGCCGCCGCTCCGTTCTTGGTGATGGTGTAGGTCTTGCCGGACAGCTCCAGGGCCCGGGAAAGGGAGCTGGCGGCGGAGGTGGTGGAGGCCACCGCGGCCTCGGAGCTGGCCGCCGTGCCGCCGGAGAGGTAGAGGTAGGTGACGGCGCCGTCGTCGTCATAGTAGAGGCGCACGGTCCGCCCGGCCCTGGTATTCAGCTGGAGATAGCCGGTGGTGCTGTAGTCATAGGTTTCCCCGCCGGCAATGACCACCGCGCCGGCAGAGATGCGGCAGCTGGTGCCCTTGGCGTCCGTCAGCGCCGCGGCGGTGGCGGAGCCGATGGTGAGATCCTGATACCCGCCGTCCTCGGGCAGGAAGCCCAGCACCCGGCCGCTGCTGTCAAAGAGCAGGTGGCCGAGATATCCCGCCAGAGCCTCGCTCTTGGTGTCGTTCTGGGTGTAGTAGGTGATGCCGCCGCCAGCCGGCGCGTAGGCCATCAGCAGGCCGCTGCTGCCGCCGTAGGAGGCGTTCCCGTCCAGGAGGATGGCCTCCTCCACAGAGGAGACGCCCTCAATCGTCTCGTAGTAGGACTGGGTGGAGCCGCTGACCGGCGCCTTCAGCGCCCGGTAGAGCAGCACCGCGCCCTGCCCCCGGTTGAGATTGTCGTAGGCGTCCAGGGAGAGGCCCTCGGAGAGGCCCAGCTCGTCGCAGTAGGCGGTGTAGTCCAATGGCCAGACCGCCCCCACCTGCGCGCTGGTGTAGCCCAGCATGCGCAGAAGGCTGGTGGCCATCTCCCCATAGGTCACAGCTTCCTCGGGCCCGAAGGTGCCGTTGCCCTTGCCGCTGACCAGGCCCTGGCTGTAGGCCAGATTCACATAGCCGTTGTACCAGGCGGAGGGGGATACGTCGGAGAACAGGGTTTTTCGTGCATAGGTGCTCACCTGGCTGGAGAGCCCGGCGGCGCCCACCAGCATGGCGCACAGCTGGGCCCGGCTCAGACTGCCGGTGGGGTTGAACGTGGTGTCCGAGGCCCCGGACACTACCCCCATGCCCTCCAGCGCGGCGGCGGCGGTGGCCATGGTCTGGTCGGTGATGTCCGTGAAGGCCGCCTCCGCCCCGGCGGGCAGGGCCGTCAGGCACAGGGCCAGACACAGGGCCAGCAGAAAAAGTTTTCGTCTCATGGTGGATTCCTCCCTTTTGTTTGCAGCAAAAATCTTATACAGCTCCCGCTGCGGCCAGCACCAGAGAGTAGGCCCCCAGCAGCAGGAGAAGAAACAGCGCGGTTTGGGCGACTCGCTTGACCATGTGTCATTCGCCTCCCATTGTCATTTGTCTGCCGGCCGTCAGTCCGCCCGCAGGGCGTCCACCGGCTGGAGGCCCGAGGCCTTCACCGCCGGGTAGAGGCCGAAGCCCACCCCGATGGC
>CALXDE010000130.1 GCA_944386965.1 uncultured Oscillospiraceae bacterium | reverse complement strand
CCGGGGGATCGTGACCTTTGTCTCCCAGGGCTGGGAGACAGAGTACATGCACCTCTTTACCGCCACGCAGTGGTCGGGAGAGATGGTTTCCGACTGCAATGAGGGCGTCCTGGAGTGGGTGCCCAAGAGGGAAGTGGAGTCCCTCCCCATCTGGGAGGGGGACAAGATCTTCTTCCGGCTGTTGAACGAGGACCGGCCCTTTTTCTCTCTGAAGCTGTCCTATGCGGGGGATACCCTGGTGTACGCGGCCCTGGACGGAAGGGAGATGGGGCTGTGAAGGAGAAGCTGCTGATCTCGGCCTGCCTTCTGGGCCGCAACTGCAAGTACAACGGCGGCAACAACTACACGCCAATGGTGGAGGAGCTGAGGGAGCGCTTCGACCTGGTGCCCGTGTGCCCGGAGTGCTTCGGGGGCCTCCCCATCCCCCATGACCCATCGGAGCGGGTGGGGGAGAGCGTCCTCTCCAAGACCGGGGCGGACGTGACCGCGGCCTTTCAGAGGGGGGCGGAGAAAACCCTGGCCATCGCCCGGCGGGAGGGCGTGAAACGGGCGGTACTCAAGGAGCGCAGCCCCTCCTGCGGCTGCGGCAGCATCTACGACGGGACGTTTACCGGCACGGTGGTGCCGGGCAACGGCGTGGCGGCGGAGCTGCTGCTCTCCCACGGCGTGGAGATCTTCGGCGAGAGTCGGATCGGGGAGCTGCTGGAACCGGAGAAATAGCAATGGAAGCCGAAGTGGAACAACAGCGTGGGCGATGCCAAAGCGGCAGCGCCCACGCTGTTCTTTGATGACTGCCCGGTCCTTTACAACGCCGGCGGGGGCACTGCCGTCAGCTCCGGCCGCCCCTCCCGGGTACACAGGCAGACCCGGTACGCCCCCAGGCAATACTCGTGGAGCCGATAGGGCGCGGAGAAGGGGGAATCCTCCAGCGCCGCGCCCTCCCCGGTGAGCCGGACGCAAAAGGAGGAGAGCGGGCGGTGAAGACCAACGCCTTCCGCTTTCAAAAATGCCTCTTTGGCCACCCACAGCCGGCACAGGGCCTCCGGCTGCCGCTGGGGTGGGAGGGACTGCACGAACGCCGCCTCCGCGGGGTGGAAGAACCGGCGGGCCATGGAGAGCGTACACCGGGGAAGCTCGATATCCACCCCCATGGGGGTGTCTCCCACGGCGCAGAGCGCCCATACCCCGCTGTGGCTCAGGGAGAACTGGGGGCGGTCCCGGCCGGTGAGGCGGGGCTTGCCCCAGTCGTTTTCTGTGAAAATCTGTTCCTCCGGCGGGATGCCCGCCAGAGTCAGGGCGTGCCGCAGCAGCCAGCCGGCGGCGGCGGTACGGGCGGCGTCCGCCTCCCGGCGGCAGGCGAGGGCACGGTCCCTCCGCCTTGGGGGAAGCTCTTCCAGCAGCGCCCGCCACGCGCCGCCCTGGAGGAGAGAAGAAAGATTCAGACGATACAGAGATGCCATAGCCGCCTCGCAGAAGCTCCCGGTCCGGGAAATCGGGGAGGCGAAGCGCCTGCCGCGCCTCCGAAGTGTTTATATATCTTCATTATTATACAGGGTCGCGGCAGGGGCCGTCAAGAATGCGGGGGGGGCCGGGAGCCGGCTGTACGGAAAAAAGCGGCGCCCCGCCGGACGCATTTCCGGCGGGGCGCCGCCCATTGGGACGGAGAACGCCGCCTCAGGCCAGCAGGTCCGGACCGGCGGCCCGGTAGACCCGCAGAAGCTTGATGGAGAGATAGAGGCGGTTGTTCTCGTTGCCGTCGTCAAAGTGGATGCCCGTGAGCTGGGAGATGCGGTTGAGGCGGTACTGGAGGGTATTGCGGTGCATGTGCATGGCGTCGGCCAGCTTTTTCAGGTTCCCGTCGCTGGAAAGGTAGGCGTCCAGCGTGGCGATGTACTGGGACCCGGTATCCCGGTCCTCCCGGTCCAGAGACAGAACGGCCGGATGGCAGATTGTCTCCAGCCGGACGGACTTGAGCGCGAAGCTGATGATATGTTCCACAGAGTAGTCCTCATATTTATAGGACCAGAAGGTGGGGTCCAGCATCTCTCCGATGCTGAGGGCGGCCTCCGCCTGGCGATAGGCATATCGGATGCCCGGAAATGTGGAGGCGGGGGCGCTGATGCCGCACTTCATCACCGAGTCCCGCACCAGCTCCGCCAGAGTCCCGGTGATGCTCTCCAGCTCGTCCGGGTCGGCCCGGACAATGGCCATCATCCGGTCCTTGATCTCCAGACAGTAGCTGTCCGGGAACCACTTGTGGATATGCTCGGGGGCGTACTGCCGGGGCTGCTTGCCCCGGAACATGTCGGAGAAGAGAATGACATAAAAGGAGTCGCGCTCCTTCCACCCCAGTCCCGCCAGATGATAGTTGATGAACTCGGCGGGATAGGAGTTGCTGTCCGAGAAGAGCAGGGTGTGGACAAAGGTGTCCATGGCCGAGGACTGGGTCCCGGTCTGCTCGGTGTCCAGCAGCTCCTGGAGCAGATAGTCGGAGAAGATCTGGATCAGGCGCAGGTCCCCCTTGCTGATGGTGTGGAAGTACTCCATGACAAACAGCGTGCCCAGATAGCAGGCGTGGTTGGAGAAGGCGGTGATGGCGCCGTTGCGCTCGAAATTGTTGGTTTCATAATAGGTGGTGCGGTTGCTCTGGCTGTGCCAGTTTTCCGCCCGGACCACGCTGCGGAACTCCGGAATCCAGTACCCGGCGGCAATCAGACTCTTCCAGGCGGGCACCTCCGGCGGGGTGTGGAACTTCTGGGTGGTGGCGGTGATGAGATAGCTGCTGTCGTAGAGGATCATGGGGTTTTGAATGATCTCATAGCCCACCTGGAGAAATTCCCGCATGGCCCGGCCCCGGCCCCGCAGGTCCAGCAGCCGGTTTTCCCAGTCCCGCAGCCGGTCCAGCAGGCGCTGGATGCTGGAGAGCACCGCCAGCAGCGCCGGTTCCCCGCCGCCGGGACGGACCTGGAGAAAGGACAGCGCGCCGGCCTCGTCCGCCGCCACCTCACCCGCCCCGACGATCACCGCCGAGCAGTCATCGCGGTTTCGGGCGCGAAGAAAGGCGCCCAGCTGGGCGCTGTCCAGAACATACAGCGCCCAGGGGTCCAGAGCCTCCTCCCCCAGGTAGCAGGTCATGCGCCGAAACAGGCGCTCTTCCGCCAGATGTTCACCGCCCAGCTGAAATTCCTTTTCCAGATGTTCCTTTACGACGTACAAGCTCAGTTCCATAATTCCTCCGTAACCGCGGATGGCAGCTGTGAAATTTTTGACCAGACCCCTGTGATTTTACAAAATTGTGCCGCGCATTTTTGGTCGCCGTGACGATGCCAAGCGGATGGATTCGTGCTATTTTATACAACAGAGACAAGCGACGAGATCGCAGGATTAGACGCTTTGATGAATCGCACAATGAATCGCGGCACAGGTATATCATTCAGTATACCACGGGAGAGCACTCAATGCAACTGGAATCGACCGGCGGCATGGGTGCGGATTTATTTGTGCGGACCAAAGTGAAGGAGGTGGTCGCGCAGAGCGACGCGGGCACTTTGATCCCGAGAGGGGTCCGAAACAATCTTAAGTGAAACAGAAATGAGAGAATGGAGGAAACTGCTTCATGTCTGAGAACAAAAAGAAAACTGGGCTCAGCAATTCCCTGAAAAGATTTTTCGGTATTGGTGATCTGGGCTTCAGCTTCATGACCAACATCGAAACCTACTACTTCCAGTACTTCCTGACGGATATCGCCAAGTTCAGCGTTGGCTTCGCCACCACCATCGGCACCGTCTCCGCCATTATCGACGCCGCCCTCTCCTGGGTCTACGGTATCATTCTTGATAAGGTCAAGCCCATGAAGTGGGGCCGCTACCGCTCCTGGCTGCTGATCCTGCCCTGGCTGGTGCCCTTCCTGTACGCCTTCCAGTTCCTGCGCATCGGCAGCGGCATCGGCGCGGCCATCATCGTCATCGCCGGCTTCGCCACCAGCCATATCGCCTGGAACATCCCCTGGGTGGCCAACATCACCATGATCCGCGTGGCCGGCAAGACCCCGGAGGACCGCGCGATCCTGTCCTCCTCCCGTACCACCTGGAGCTCCATCGCCCGTGTGTGCTACTCCTATGTGGGCCCCTTCGTGGTGAGCATCATCTCCGGCCTGCTGGGTGAGCAGTATGGCTACGCCGGCTGCGCTTTCGTGTTCGGCGCCCTGATGGCCGCCGGTTACTTCGCCCACTTCAAGATGTTCGAGGGCTATGAGGCCACCGGCGAGGAAGAGATCGCCCAGATGGAGGCCATGAAGGCCAAGCGCGAGGCTGAGAAGGAGGCCAAGAAGGCCAATAAGGGCAACCTGGGCCGCGCTCTCGCCTGCAACCCCTCCCTGTGGGGCCTGATCTTGGCTGACTTCACCAAGTACGTCTACAGCTTCGGCGCCAGCGCCATCGCCATCTACTACTTCACTTACGTGGCCAAGGATGCCGACCTGAACTCCGCGTACATCTTTGCGTCCAACCTGCTGGGCGTCGCCACCGCTTACCTGTCCCGGAAGTTCGTGGCCAAGTTCTCCGCCCGCGGCGCCATGATTTCCGCTTACGCCTGCATGGCGGCTGTCTGCTTCGTGGCGTTCCTGTTCTACAGCAACGTCTGGATCGTCTTCATCATGATGTGCCTGGCTCAGGGCTTCTCCATGCTGACCACCGCCTGCTCCCCCATGCTGTATGCTGACTGCTGCATCTACAGCCACTACAAGACCGGCACCGACAACACCGGCGCCATCATGGGCCTGGTGAACCTGCCTCTGAAGGTCGGCGTCGTGATGCGCAGCATCATCGTGGGCGCCTGCCTGG
>CALXDE010000129.1 GCA_944386965.1 uncultured Oscillospiraceae bacterium | reverse complement strand
GCGTAGAGCAGCTGGTCGGTCCGCTGCCGCCGCTCCTCGGCGATGACGCGCATGGTGAGGATGGGGACGATGACCACAAAGGCCAGGCACCCCACGTCAAAGACGTACTCGAAGTTGCTCACCGCCTTCTGCAGGTTGTAGAGGACCGCCCCAAGGCCCACCGCCGCCAGCAGGAAGGCCCCGAACACATAGGCGGTGAGGGAGTGAAAGTAGCCCCGCAGCTCGTGACGAAATACCGCGATCACGACGCATCCGCCTCCTCTCCGTCCTCCGCCGCCGGCGCGGCCGCAGGCTCGGCCTCCGTCAGCTCCAGGAACACGTCCTCCAGGGTGCCCCGCTTGAGCCGCATCTCCAAAATGGCGTAGGGGCTCTTGGCAAAGGCCAGGAAGATGGAGCGGGAGAAGCTGTAGATGTCGCCGCAGTCGGTCTTGAGGCGCACGCTGGTCCACTCGCCCTCCCCGTTCTCCACGGTGTGCTGACGCATCTCCCGCACGCCGGCGAGGATGTCCGGCAGGGCCGAGGCCGGGGCGTCGGTGGTGAGGAGGACCTCGTCCGGGGTGAGAAGCCGGCGCTCCAGGGTCTGGGGATCGTCAAAGGCCACCAGCTTCCCGTGGGCGATGATGAGGATCTCGTCGCAGATGGCCTGGACCTCGGAGAGGATGTGGGAGCTGAAGATCACCGTGTGGGTTTCCCCCAGCTTCCGGATGAGCTCCCGGATCTCGATGATCTGGATGGGGTCCAGTCCCACGGTGGGCTCATCCAGGATAATGACCTTCGGGTCCCCCAGGAGGGCCTGGGCAATCCCCAGGCGCTGCTGATAGCCCTTGGAGAGGGCAGAGATGCGCCGGTGCCTCATGGGGGTGATGCCGGTAAGGTCCATCACCTCGCCGATCTGCCGCCGGAGTGCCTCCCCCCGCAGCCTCTTGGCCTCACCCACGAAGGTCAGGTACTCCACCGGATTCTCGCTGAGGTAGAGGGGCGGGCGCTCCGGGAGATAGCCGATGCATTTTTTCGCCTCGTTGGGCTCCTCGTAGATGTCGTGGCCGTCGACGCGCACGGTGCCCTCTGTGGCCGAGAGGCACCCGGTCATAATGTTCATGGTAGTGGACTTCCCAGCGCCGTTGGGCCCCAAAAATCCGTAGACATGCCCTTCCCCGATGGTGAAGGACAGGTCGTCCACAGCTTTGAAGTCGCCGTAGCACTTGGTCAGGTGTTCCACAGTGATCATGCTGTTCCTCCTTTCCGCCGCCAAGGCGGCGTGCTTGCGATCCTACTGTAGCACCCGGCCCTGAAATATCCCTGAAAAGAGCGTCCGGTCCATGAAAAATGGAGCGGCGTCAAAAGACGCCGCTCCCGCGGAAATCCATATCATTCCATAGGGGGAAGGGCCGGCAGCTGGACGAAAAAGGTATTGATCCCGCCGCCGCTCTCCGCCCAGATCCGTCCCCGGTGGGCGTGGACGATCCCCTGGGCGATGGCCAGGCCCAGCCCGTAGCTGCCCGTCCGGGTCCGGGCGGCGTCCCCCCGGTAAAACCGCTTGAAAATGTCCTTCTGTTCCCGGGGAGAGAGGGGCTCTCCCTGGCTGGATACAGAGAGCAGACAGCTGCGCCGGCTCAGGCGGCGCAGTGCCGCCCGGGTGGTGCCGGGGACCGCGCCGTACTTCTGGGCGTTGTCCAGCAGGATATTCACCACCTCCGTCAGGTGAGCGGCGCTGCCCCGCACCTGGATGCCCGATCCGATGTCGCTCTCCAGGGTCATGCCCCGCTCGTAGAACACCGGGTCAAAGGGGAGCAGCGCGCCGGACACCAGGGCGCTGAGGTCCAGCGCGGTGAAGGTCCGCCCATCCACCCCCTCGTCCACCCGGGCGGCGTCCAGCAGCTTTCCCGTCAGGTCCCGCATCTGCTCCGCCACGGCGAGGATATTGGCGGTCAGCCGCGAGCGCAGCCCCGGGTCCTCTCCATCTTCCGCGAGCATCTGGGCGCTGCTGAGAATCACGGTTACCGGCGTCTTGAGCTCATGGGAGGCGTCGGCCACAAACTGCCGCTGCTGCGCCCAGGCCCTCTCCACCGGCCGCACCGCCCAGCCCGCCAGCAGGATACTGATGGCCAGGAACACCAGAAAGCTTACCGCCCCAATGGCGAGGCAGTTCTCCCGCAGGCTCTGGAGCGTGCTGACCTCACTGGAGATATCGGCAAACACCACCCGCTGCTCCGTAGGTGTCACCACCCGCAGATAGCGCAGGGCGTAGTCCGGAAGGACCCCGGACCGCTGCCCGTTGGAGAGATCGATCAGGGTGTGCAGCAGTTCAAGATCCGTCAGGTCGTAGTAGCCGTTGCCGGAGGGGACCAGCTCGCCGTCCATGGTGATTCGGATGGAGAAGTAGGGGAGGCGGACCTGGCTGCCCATTCCCGGCGGGCCCATCTCCACCGGCTCCAGGGCCACCGCCTGAAGCAGCCCGGCGCTCTCCTCCTCCAGATTCGAGCTGGTGAAGTGGAAAATCAGCCCGAAGATCACACAGAGCATGAGGGTCACAATGGCCATATTGATACAAATAAATTTGATTCGGAGCTTCCGGATCATGACTCCACCTCCAGATGGTATCCCAGCAGACGGATGGACACGATCTTCACATCCGAGCCAATGCTGAGAAGCTTTTTGCGCAGGAAGGTGATATATGCCTCCACATTGTTCTCCGTGGCCTCGGAGTCGTAGCCCCACACCCGGGAGAGCAGGATATCCTTTCGGATGCTGTGCCCCTGGAACTGCATCAGCAGGCGCATGACGTCGAACTCCTTCCGGGACAGGCGCGCGCTGCCCTTGGCCGCGCTGAGCAGACACCCGGAGAGATCCAGAGAGGTGTTTCCATACCGCAGGGCGTCCACCTGGCTCCCCTGGCGGCGCAGCAGAGCGTTGATGCAGGCCAGCAGCTCCCCGTTGTCAAAGGGCTTGGTGAGGTAGTAGTCCGCTCCGGCATTGAGCCCCTCGATCCGGTCTTTTGTCTCGCCTTTGGCGGTGAGCATCAGGATGGGGGTGCTCACCCGGTCCCGGCGCACCTGCCGGGCCACCTGATAGCCGTCCAGCTTCGGCATCATCACGTCCAGGATCAAAAGATCGTAGACACCTGTCTCCGCATAGGCCGCCCCGTCCTCTCCGTCATACACCGCCTCCACGGAGAAGCCCTTTCGCTCCAGGAGGGTCTGGAGGGAGTCGGAGAGCAGTTTGTCGTCCTCGATCAGCAGTATTTTCATTAGCCTCGCCTCCGCGCTTGCAATCGGTTTATCAAGAGTATAATATATCTGTGGGCTGAAACATCCCTGAAAGCCCAGGTTTTACAGTTTGTTCACAGGTGGGGCCGTCTCTTTCAGCCGTGGTTCAGGGAATGCCGATATGCTGGAGGCAGATCCCGCTGGAGGCGGTTTTCCATGCCTGGGGTCAGACACTCCAATGGAAAGGAAGGATTTCTTTGAAGACATTACAGCGATATGGAAAGGCAATCCTCCTGGTTCTGGCGCTGAGCCTGCCGCTCTTCGCGCTGGGATGCGGCGCGGAGAACACCGTTGACCGGGAGCGCCAGGAGACAGACACATCCTCCCAGGCGGAAAGCGGGGCGGATGACGCCGCCTATACCGCCCAAATCGAGGTGGAGGGATACGGGACCATCACCGTGGAACTGGACGGGGAGGCGGCCCCGGAAACGGTGGCAAACTTCGTGTCCCTGGCCCGGGAGGGGTTCTATGACGGACTGACCTTTCATCGGATCATCGAGGGATTCATGATCCAGGGCGGCGACCCCAACGGCGACGGCACCGGCGGCAGCGAAACCACCATAAAGGGGGAGTTCTCGGAAAACGGCGTGGAGAACGACCTCTCCCACACCCGGGGCGCCATCTCCATGGCCCGTTCCAGCGACTACGACAGCGCCAGCTCCCAATTTTTCATCGTCCAGGAGGACAGCACCTATCTGGACGGCAGCTACGCGGCCTTCGGCTATGTGACCGAGGGCATGGACGTAGTAGATGCCATCTGCGCGGATGCCCAGCCCGTGGACGACAATGGCCTGATCGCCCAGGAGGACCAGCCTGTGATCACCGCCATCACCATCCGGGCGGAAGGGGAGGACGCATAGAGCAGCGCCCTTTTTCTGCGGAAATATTGTCCCGCAGAAGAGGGCGTGATCAGCACAATGGGGGCGCAAAATATTGCGCCCCCATTGCTTGGGAGAAACTTCGGGCATTGCGGCGCGGCACACCGCCGCCGGCTCCCCCTTGCCATGTGCCGCCGCACTCCGTGGCAGTCATAGACGGCCTTGGGCCCATCAAGGCAAAACGCCCCCCCGGGAACGGAGAAAGCGGAGCCCGCTGGGCGGATGGCGCGTTCTCCGCCCCCGCGTGCGTCAGCGGCCGGGCTTTGGCAGGCTCCCTTCGCCGCCCATCACTTCGGTGAGCTCCTCGATCCGCTCCAGGGGGAAGGGGGGCGCGGCCAGGGGACGCAGGGCGATGGACATGAGTTTCATAGGGTTGTCATCCGCCGCCACCCGGTTGGAGGAGAGCTTCCCGCATCGGCGGCAGCGGTGGATGATGGCCCACTCGCCCCTGCCGCGGACCCAGACGCCGATGGGGTCCATGATGCCGCCGCAGTCGGCGGAGCGGTCCCCGGGCTCCTGGTCCACGTGGAGACTGGTCAGGCAGTTGGGGCAGTGGTTGCGATGGTCGCTGCCGGCGCCGGCGGAAACCACCAGCCGGCCGCAGACGCGGCAGGTGAATGTGTCATAGCAGGGGTGATTGCGGTAATACCCCTTTTCAAAAGTTCTGCGTTTGTTTTCCCGTGTCATGGGATTGTCCTCCAAAAAGATAAAAATTTCTTTTGGGAGGTTTCGGTTTTGTCCGTGTCAACCTCCCGGTTTACCGGACAATCACCGAACGAAAGCTACGTTTCAAATTGCATGCTCCTCTCTTTGGTGATAGACGGATTCCCGTCTCTCCCGCAAGATACCACAACTTTTCAAAAAAAGCAACGCACATCGTTGACATCTCCGTCCCTTTTGGGTATAATCCCATCAGTATGGCTGTGAAAGGGAAGGAGTACCCAGTCTGCCGATGCCAAGAGAGAAGCCGGATGGTGAAAGGCTTCGTGAGGCGCTGGGGAAGTCGCCCTGGAGTCCCGGCCCCAACGGCGCTTCGCGCCCAGTAGATGCCGGCGGTCCTCCCCCGTTACCGGGAGCAGGAGTGCCCGAAAGGGAATTCAGGTGGTACCGCGGATTGTATGATTCGCCCTGAGCAAAATTTGCTCGGGGCGATTTTTTTCGCCCCGAAAAGGAGAGATCACATGAGAAAAGAACTGCCAAAGGTCTATGAGCCCAAAGAGGTGGAGGGGAAGATCTACCAGTCCTGGATGGACGCGGGCTGCTTCCACGCCGCCCCCAACCCCGAGAAGAAGCCCTTCTCCATCGTCATGCCGCCGCCCAATGTCACCGGCCAGCTCCACATGGGCCACGCCATGGACGCCACGCTCCAGGACATCCTCACCCGCTTCAAGCGGATGCAGGGGTACGAGACGCTGTGGATGCCCGGCACGGACCACGCCGGCATCGCCACCCAGATCAAGGTGGAAGAGGATCTCCGGGTCAACGAGGGCAAGACCCGCTACGACCTGGGCCGGGAGAAGTTCCTGGAGCGGGTGTGGGCCTGGAAGGAGAAGTACGGCAACCGCATCGTTCAGCAGCAGATGAAGCTGGGCGCCTCCTGCGACTGGGAGCGCCAGCGCTTCACCATGGACGAGGGCTGCTCCCGGGCCGTGCGGGAGACGTTCTGCAACCTCTATGAGAAGGGCCTTATCTACAAGGGCAGCCGCATCATCAACTGGTGCCCCCACTGCATCACCGCCCTGTCTGATGCCGAGGTGGAGTATGTGGACAAGCCCGGCCACCTGTGGTATATCCGCTACCCCCTCTCCGACGGCAGCGGCGACCTGGTGGTGGCCACCACCCGCCCGGAAACGATGATGGGCGACACGGGCGTGGCCGTGAACCCGGAGGACGAGCGCTTCAAGCACCTGGTGGGCAAGACCTGTATCCTGCCCATCATGAACCGGGAGATCCCCATTGTGGCGGATGAATATGTGGAGCTGGGCTTTGGCACCGGCGCGGTGAAGATGACCCCCGCCCACGACCCCAACGACTTCGAGGTGGGCCTGCGCCACAACCTGGAGACGATCCGGGTTATCGACGACAACGGCAAGATCAATGAAAACGGCGGCCCCTACAACGGGATGGACCGCTACGAGTGCCGCAAGGCGGTGGTGAAGGACCTGGAGGAGCAGGGGTATCTGGTCAAGACCGAGGACTACGCCCACAACGTGGGCACCTGCTACCGCTGCCACAACGACGTGGAGCCCCTGATCTCCGCCCAGTGGTTTGTGAAGATGGCCCCCCTGGCCAAGGAGGCCCTGCGGGTGGTGCGGGATGGAGAGGTCAAGTTCGTCCCCGACCGCTTCGCCAAGACCTATACCAACTGGATGGAGAACGTCCACGACTGGTGCATCTCCCGGCAGCTGTGGTGGGGCCACCAGATCCCCGCCTGGACCTGCCAGGACTGCGGCCACATCACCGTGAGCCGTCAGGACCCGGACTGCTGCGAGAAATGCGGCAGCAAGAACATCGTCCGGGAGGAGGATGTGCTGGACACCTGGTTCTCCAGCGCCCTGTGGCCCTTCTCCACCCTGGGCTGGCCGGACAAGACGGAGCTGCTGGACTACTTCTATCCCACCTCGGTCCTGGTCACCGGGTACGACATCATCTTCTTCTGGGTGGCCCGGATGATCTTCTCCGGCTGCGAGCAGATGGGGAAGTACCCCTTTGAAAAGGTGCTCATCCACGGCCTGGTCCGGGACGACAAGGGCCGGAAGATGTCCAAGTCCCTGGGCAACGGCATCGATCCCCTGGAGATGGTGGACCGCTTCGGGGCCGACGCGCTGCGCTTCAACCTCATCACCGGCAACTCCCCGGGCAACGACATGCGCTTCTATGTGGAGAAGTGCGAGGCCATGCGCAACTTCGCCAACAAGATCTGGAACGCCAGCCGCTTCGTGATGATGAACCTGACCATCGACTCCGTGGAGCTGCCGGAGAAGCTGGAGCTGGAGGACAAGTGGGTCCTCTCCAAGCTCAACACCCTCATCAAAGAGGTCACCGACAACATGGAGGCCTATGAGCTGGGTGTGGCCAGCGCCAAGGTCTACGACTTCATCTGGGACACCTACTGCGACTGGTATATCGAGCTGACCAAGAGCCGGATGCAGGCGGGCGGAGAGGCCAAGACCGCGGCGGAAAACGTGCTGTGCTATGTGCTCATCCAGCTGCTCAAGCTCCTGCACCCCTTCATGCCCTTCATCACCGAGGAGATCTATCAGGCCCTGCCCCATATGGCGGGGGAGGACGCGGCGTTTATCATGGTCAGCGACTGGCCCGTGTACCGGGAGGCGCTGTCCTTCAAGGCCGAGGAGGAGGCCATGGAGCTGGTGATGGACGCCATCCGTGCCGTCCGGGCCCGCCGCTCTGAGATGAACGTGCCCCCCAGCCGGAAGGTACAGTGCGCCATCGCCACCGCCCACCAGGATGTGTTCACCGCCGGCATCCCCTTCTTCCAGCGCCTGGCCTCCGCCAGCGAGGTGGAGGTCACCGGCGTGGACGGCGCGGGCTCCAGCGATGAGATGCGGGAGAAGGGCATGGTGGAGATCATC
>CALXDE010000128.1 GCA_944386965.1 uncultured Oscillospiraceae bacterium | reverse complement strand
CAAGGCAGTCCTCCGCCACCACCAGCCGGCCGGTCCGGCCCACGCCCGCCAGCACCAATTCCACCGGCAGGGGGGCAATCTGATTGAGCTTGATCACCTGGGCGGAGATGCCTGCCTCCGCCTCCAGGCGGCCGGCGGCCCGCTCCGCCTCATTGATCAGTGTTCCGTAGGCCACCAGGGTCACATCCGCCCCCTCCCGGAGGCAGTCGGCGCTCTCGCCGCTCCAGCCCCGCTGGTAATCCCCCTCCCCGCCCCGGGGATAGCGGACTGCCGCCGGGCCGGCCAGATCCAGCACCGCGTGGCGCAGCAGGTCCCGCAGCTCCTGAAAGCTGGCCGGGGCCAGAACAGTCATGCCCGGAACCTGGGACAGGTAGCCCACATCGGCTACCCCGTGGTGGGTGGCGCCGTCCGCCCCCACCAGCCCCGCCCGGTCCACGGCAAAGACCACATGGAGGTTTTGGAGGGCGACGTCGTGGAAGAGCATGTCATACCCCCGCTGCAAAAACGAGGAGTAGACCGCGAACACCGGCAGCATCCCCTGCTTTGCCATGCCGGCAGCCATGGCCACCGCGTGGCCCTCGGCGATGCCCACGTCAAAGAAGCGCCCGGGGAAACGGCGGGCAAACTCCCGCAGCCCGGTCCCATCCACCATGGCCGCTGTGATGGCGCAGACCCGGCCGTCCTCCTGGGCCAGCTGCTCCATAGCGCCGCCAAAGGCGGCGGAAAAATCCTCCCCCGCCGGCACAATGGTCCCGGTGGCCGGATCAAAGGGGCCCACGCCGTGGAAACGGTCCGGCGTTTCCTCCGCCGGGGCGTATCCCCTGCCCTTCCTGGTCCGGACGTGGACCAGCACCGGGCAGTGCAGCTCCTTTGCCCACTCCAGCGTGGTAGAAAGCCGCTCGACGCTGTGGCCGTCCACCGGCCCAAGGTAGGTAAAGCCCATGTCCTCAAAGAGCGTGCAGGGAAAGATCAGCTTCTTGATGGCCGTCTTGAGGCGGTGGTTGAAGCGGTACAGCCCCCTTCCCCCGGGCAGGCGGTCCATCAGCCTGCGGTATGCCTTTTTGAAGCGGTAATAGCTGGCCCTGGTCCGGATCTGGGCCAGGTGCCGCGCCATGCCCCCCACATTGGGTGTGATCGACATGCCGTTATCGTTCAAAATCACAATCAGCGGCTCGCCGGAGGCCCCGGCGTCATTCAGCCCCTCGTAGCTCAGCCCGCCGGTAAGCGCCCCGTCGCCGATCAGTGCCAGCACCTGATAGTCCTCATGCAGTAAAGTCCTGGCCCGGGCCATGCCCAGGGCCACAGACACCGAATTGGACGCATGCCCGGCAATAAAAGCGTCGTGTGCGCTCTCAGCGGGCTGAGGATAGCCCGAGAGCCCCCCCAGCTGCCGCAGGGTGGAGAACAGCGCCTGCCGCCCGGTGAGGGCCTTGTGGACGTAGCACTGGTGGCCCACGTCGAACACCAGCCGGTCCCGGCTGGTGTCAAAGACCCGGTGGATCGCCACCGTCAGCTCTACCGCCCCCAGGTTGGAGGCCAGGTGCCCGCCGGTCTTGGAGACGGCATCCACCAGGAACGTCCGCAGCTCGCCGCAGAGGGCCTCCAGCTGCCCCTGATCCAGTTGTTTCAAGTCCTCCGGGCCCCGGAGGCGCTCCACAACCGCCACGGCGGAAATCCACCCTCCCCTGTTGTCAGAAATGTGCAGATCCGGGACGCAGCCCCGCTCTGTTCCATAGAGTTTTAGTATAGCACAAGTTTCCTGGACATACAAGATATCCGTATATTTTTACGAATTATTCACAAAGCGCCGCCAACCGGCCCGGATTGGAAATTTTTCTCTTGTCATTCCCGCTCCGGTTTGCTATAATTCACACTTGTGTGAAAAATATGATGGAAAGGGGGCCCTGTCATGCCGCTGGGAAAGCACAAATTGGGCATGGGCAAAAACCGGATCTTCGGTACGGCAAAAGTGGGCGACCGGGGACAGATCGTCATCCCCCAGGCAGCCCGCCGGTTTTTCGGCATCTCCCCGGGGGACACGCTGCTGATCCTGGGAAACGAGGCCAGCGGCCTGGTGGTGACCAAGCCGGAGGTTCTGGATCACCTGGCCGACGAAATTTTAGGAAAACTGGAGGAGTCCGATTCCAATGAAGCTGGATAATATGTACCAGCAGCTGGGGATCAGCCCGGCTGTCTATGAATATGGAGAAACTGTTCTCAAAGAGCTGCGGCCGCAGTTCGACGCCATCGACCAGACGGCGGAGTACAACCAGGCCAAGGTCCTCTCCGCCTTCCAGAAAAACCGTGTGGACGCCACCTGCTTTGCCGCCACCACCGGCTACGGGTACAACGACGTGGGCCGGGAGAAGCTGGAGCAGGTCTACGCCGATGTGTTCCACACCCAGGCTGCCCTGGTGCGGCCCCAGATCACCTGCGGCACCCACGCCCTCACCGTGGCCCTCAGCGCCAACCTCCTGCCCGGGGACGAGCTCCTCTCCCCGGTGGGCGCGCCCTACGACACCCTCCAGGAGGTCATCGGCATCCGTCCCTCCCCCTGCTCCCTGGCGGAGTACGGCGTGCGCTACCGCCAGGTGGAGCTGCTCCCAGACGGCACCTTTGACTACAAAGGCATCCGCGCCGCCATCAACGAAAAGACCAAGCTCATCACCATCCAGCGCTCCAAGGGCTACGCCACCCGCCCCACCTTCTCCGTGGCGCAGATCGGGGAGCTGATCGCCTTCTGCAAGTCCGTCAAGCCCGATGTGCTCTGCATGGTGGACAACTGCTACGGGGAGTTTATCGACACCCTGGAGCCCTCGGACGTGGGGGCGGACATGGTGGTAGGGAGCCTCATCAAAAACCCCGGCGGAGGCCTTGCCCCCATCGGCGGGTACATCTGCGGGACACAGCAGTGCGTGGACCGCTGCGCCTACCGC
>CALXDE010000127.1 GCA_944386965.1 uncultured Oscillospiraceae bacterium | reverse complement strand
CCGTTTTTATAGGCCCGGTCCACCAGTACAAACAGGTGCTCCAGGGCGTTTTCCAGGGGGGAACCCTTGTAGTAGAGAAGGGAGATGGTTTCCACGCAGAAGCCCGGCCGGTCCATATAGCGGATCTTCATCAGGTCCAGGGAGGTGAGGATGGGGTTGTGGATCTGGAGGACGGTGCAGTTCTCCGGCCGCTCCTCCAGCAGATTTCCGTTGGCCCCCACATAGACGGTGGTATCCGTCACGATCTCCTCCCGGATGGCGTCCATGGGCGGGTTGGTCACCTGGGCGAAGAGCTGCTTGAAGTAGCTGAAGAGGGGTTGGTGCTTCTCCGACAGCACCGCCAGCGGCGTGTCCACCCCCATGGCGGCGGTGGGCTCCGCCCCGTCCCGGGCCATGGGGAGGATGGCGTCCTTGACCTCCTCATAGGTGTAGCCAAAGGCCTTGTACAGCCGGTCCCGCCACACCTGGGGGATGCGTTCCACCTGCCGGTTGGGGATGGGCAGGTCCCGCAGATAGACCAGGTGGGCGTCCAGCCACTCGCCATAGGGCTGCCTGCCGGCGCAGTGCGCCTTCACCTCGTCATCATCGATCAGGCGCCCGGCCTTCAGGTCCGCCAGCAGCATCTTTCCGGGCTGGAGCCGGGACTTTTTTACGATCCGCTCCGGCGGGATCTCCAGCACCCCCACCTCGGAGGACAGGATCAGGTGGTTGTCCGTGGTGAGATACCAGCGGCAGGGCCGCAGGCCGTTGCGGTCCAGCACCGCGCCCACCAGATCCCCGTCGGAGAACACAATGGCCGCCGGACCGTCCCAGGGCTCCATCATGGTGGCCCAGTAGTGATAAAAGTCCCGCTTCTCCCGGCTCATCTGCCGGTCGTTGGCCCAGGGCTCCGGGATGCAGGCCATCACCGCCTGGGGGAGGGGGATGCCATTCATCATCAAAAATTCCAGGGTGTTGTCCAGCATGGCCGAGTCGGACCCGCTCTGGTCCACCACCGGCAGGATCTTGTCCATATCCGCCTCCAACACCGGAGAACGCATGGTTTCCTCCCGGGCCATCATGCGGTCCACATTGCCCCGGATGGTGTTGATCTCCCCGTTGTGGAGGATGTAGCGGTTGGGGTGGGCCCGCTGCCAGGTGGGGGTGGTGTTGGTGGAAAAGCGGGAGTGGACCAGGGCCATGGCGCTCTGGCAGTCCTCGTCCATCAGGTCGGCGTAAAACCGCCGCAGCTGTCCCACCAGGAACATCCCCTTGTAGACGATGGTCCGGCTGGAGAAGGAGCAGATATAGGTGTTGATGTTGGACTGCTCGAACACCCGGCGGGCCACATACAGCTTCCGGTCAAAGTCCAGTCCCCGGGCGCAGTCCGCCGGGCGGGCCACAAAGCACTGGCTGATGTGGGGCATACACGCCAGGGCCTTGCGGCCCAGAACCTCCGGGTGGACGGGAACGTCCCGCCAGCCCAGGAAGGCCATGCCCTCCTTGGCCACAATAATTTCCATCATTTTCTTGGCCTGGGCGCGCTGGAGGGCGTCTGTGGGGAAGAAGAACATCCCCACCCCATAGTCCCGGGGGGCGCCCAGGGTGATCCCCTCCGCCCCTGCCGCCTTCACCATCAGTTTGTGGGGCACCTGGATCATCAGCCCCACACCGTCGCCGGTTTCGCCGGCGGCATCCTTGCCGGCCCGGTGTTCCAGCTTCTCCACGATTTCCAGCGCCCGGTCCACCACGGCGTGGGCGGCCGCGCCGCTCAGGTCCACCACGGCCCCGATGCCGCAGGCGTCGCGCTCCAGAGCCGGGTCAAACAGACGTGTTCCTTTTTGACTTGGTCCCATCGCTGGGCCCCCTCTCTATCCCTTTTTTCGGCGTTCGGACCGCCGGACAGTCAGTTGGTGTACCGATCCAAAAACAGCCGGGCGGTTTCCACCAGCTTCCTCCCCGTGTCCATGCTGTATTTCTGGAGAAAGCGGTATGCCTCCGCCTCGCTCATGCGGTTGACCTCCATCAGCAGCTCCTTTGCCCGGCGGATCAGCTGCTGCTCCTCCTGGCTGCGCTGGATGGGCGGATGACAGGGCCGCAGGGGCTCCCGGCGGCAGAGCGTCTCCACAGAGGCAAAGAACTCCGCGCGTGTAGCGGGGAGAGGCAACTTGACCAGATTCTCCCCCTCGCACAGGTCCAGGCGGGCGGCGGAGGCCAGCACCAGCAGCGCCGCCCGGTCCTCCAGCCTGGCCGCCAGATCGCCGGCGGTCATGTCCCGGAACTGAAAGCCGCAGATCACTGCCGCGCGTCCCAGATTCCGGACGGTCCGAATCACCTCTCCGCCGCTGGCGCACCTGGCGGCGCACAAGAACCCGCCGCTCTCCAGCAGGCGCAGGATGCGGCGCCGGGGCTCTTCGCCTGGAAAAGCCACTACGATCCGCTCCATGCGCGCTTCCTCCTCTCCCGGTTGGCAATCAGTAGCTTACAAGATAACGCTCCAGCTCCCACTGGGAGATCTGGGCGCAGTATTCCGCCCACTCCCGGCGCTTGCCGTCAACATACTGGCTGGTGATGTGCGCGCCCAGGGCGTCTGTGACCACGCGGTCCTGCTCCATGGCCG
>CALXDE010000126.1 GCA_944386965.1 uncultured Oscillospiraceae bacterium | reverse complement strand
ACGCCCGGCTCTACCGGGCTGCCCGGTACGCCGGGGAGCACGCGGACACGGAGCTGGTGCAGCTGGTGTCCTTCGGCTGCGGGGTGGACGCCATCACCACCGACGAGGTCCGCTCCATCCTGGAGCGCTATGACAAGCTCTACACCCAGATCAAGATTGACGAGATCACCAACCTGGGCGCGGTGAAGATCCGCCTGCGCAGTCTCATCGGCGCCCTGGATGAGAAGGAGCAGCGCCGGAAGCAGGCGCGGCAGGCGCGGAGAGAGGCGGTGCTGGCATGAGCGAGGGGAAGAGAACCTGGGACTATGTCCCCTTTACCGAGGACATGAAGGCCACCCACACCATCCTGGTGCCCAACATGCTGCCCATGCACTTCAAGATCATCGGCAAAGTCATGGAGCACGAGGGGTACAAGGTAAAGCTCCTGGAGACACAGGGGCCCCAGATCGCGGAGACGGGCCTCAAGTACGTCCACAACGACACCTGCTACCCCGCCATTCTGGTCATCGGCCAGTTCCTGGACGCCCTGCAGAACGGGGGATACGACCCGGACAAGGTGGCCCTGGTATTGTTCCAGACCGGCGGAGGCTGCCGGGCCAGCAACTACATCCACCTGCTGCGCAAGGCCCTGAAAAAGGCGGGCATGGGCCAGGTGCCGGTGATCTCCCTGAGTATGACGGGGCTGGAGAAGCACCCGGGCTTCCAGCTGACGCTGCCCCTGGTGCGCAAGATGCTCTACGGCGTGCTCTACGGGGACCTTCTCATGAACCTGGTGAACCAGACCAAGCCCTACGAGGTGGAGCGGGGCAGCGCCCAGGCCCTGGCCGACCGCTGGACGGAGCGCCTGGCCGCGGAGATGACCGAGTCGGGCCGCCACACCTATAAAATGGTCAAGGACAACTACCGCCGCATCCTGGACGACTTTGCCGCAGTGCCGGTGGAGAAGTCCGAGAAGGTGATGGTGGGCATCGTGGGGGAGATCTTCGTGAAATACTCCCCCCTGGGGAACAACAACTTAGAGCAGTTTCTGGTGGACGAGGGGGCGGAGGTGGTGATCCCGGGCCTGCTGGACTTCTGCCTCTACTGCGCCTATAACTTTGTCCTGGACTACCGGCTCTACGGCATGGGAAAGAAGTGGCACTTCATCTACCAGATCGCCTACAGGTACCTGCTGAACAAGGAGCGGGACATCATCGACATCATGGCCGCCCACGGCCGCTTTACGCCGCCCACCCTCTTCACCCACACCATCTCCCTGGTCCAGGGGACCATCAGCATGGGCGTGAAGATGGGGGAGGGCTGGCTCCTGACGGCGGAGATGCTTGAGCTGGCGGACAAGGGCGTGAACAACATCGTCTGCACCCAGCCCTTTGGGTGCCTGCCCAACCACATCTGCGGCAAGGGCATGATGAAGCCCATCAAGGCCCGGGACCCCCACATCAACATCGTGGCCATCGACTACGACGCCGGCGCCACCAAAGTCAACCAGGAGAACCGCCTGAAGCTGATGCTGGCCAACGCCCGGCGCAAACAGTAGAATATTGCGAAAAGAGAGCCCCGGAGGAAATACTCCTCCGGGGCACGTTTCTTGTACTCAGACCTGCACGGCGTACCGCTCTGGGCGGTCTGGTTCGTACCAGACCCGGATGCCATCCCCCGGTTTGGGGCTGGTGTCAAAGCCGGCGGCGTACCGGGGCGGGACATACCGCTTTCCCTGATAGGGTTTCCCGTCCACGGTATACTGGAAGGTGATAATGTGGGGGAATACCGCCCCGTCCAGGGCGTGCTTCCGGACGGGCTTTGTATTCACCTTGAGCCACCAGCAGGTCTTGGACGCGGTGACCGTGCCCTGCGTCAAATGGCCTGCGGCCATGCGCCTTGCCCCACCGAGTCCAAACAGCAGCAAAGGGTGCATCCCGACGACCTCCTCCCGACCTGTTGTGCAGGTGTTATTTACAGGATAGTACACCCATATTCCGGCGTCAAGGGGAGAACGGCGGCTTTTCTCGGGGCGTTTCTTGACAAGCGTCCGGCGGGGGGTTACAATAAAACCAAATTTGCGATTTACAGCAGAGCAGAAAATAGAAGGAGGCTTTCACCATGGATTTGACCATCACCCGCACCACCCACCCGGCTCCAAAGCCCGCTGATCCCCGGAAAATGGGTTTTGGCACCATCTTCACCGACCACATGTTCGAGGTGGACTACAGCCCCGAGCAGGGCTGGCACGACGCCCGCATCCACCCCCTGGAGAACCTGTCCATCCACCCCGGCGCCGCCGTGTTCCACTACGGGGCGGAGGTGTTTGAGGGACTCAAGGCCTACCGCACCGCCGAGGGGAAGGTGCAGATGTTCCGGCCGAAGGACAACATGGAGCGCATGCGCAACAGCGCCGAGCGCATCCAGCTGCCGGACTTCGATCCGGATTTCCTGCTCAAAGCCATGACGGAGCTGGTGGCCCTGGACCAGGACTGGGTGCCCAGCGCCCCGGGAACCTCCCTGTACATCCGCCCTGTGGAGTTCTGCACGGACATTGATCTGGGACTCCACAACATCGGCCACGCAAAAATGATGATCATGCTCTCCCCGGTGGGGGCCTATCTGGCCGGCGGCCTGCGGCCGGTGAGCATCCTCATCGAGGACCACGATGTCCGGGCCGTCCGGGGCGGCACGGGCTACGCCAAATGCGGCGGAAACTATGCCGCCGCCAACCGGGCCGCCGCCAAGGCCGAGCAGAAGGGCTATGACCAGGTGCTGTGGCTGGACGGCGTCCACCAGCGCTATATTGAAGAGGTGGGCGGCATGAACGTCATGTTCAAGGTGGACGGCAAGATCGTCACCCCCGCCCTCACCGGGTCTGTGCTGCCGGGCATCACCCGCCGCTCCTGCATCCAGCTGCTCCGTGACAAGGGGTACGAGGTGGAGGAGCGCCTGTTCGCCGTGGACGAGCTCATCGAGACGCTGGAGAGCGGCAAGCTGGAGGAGGCCTGGGGCTGCGGCACCGCCGCCGTCATCTCCCCCATCGGCAGGTTCTGCTATCAGGACAAGGCTTACGCCATCGGCGAGGAGAACGGGCCCACCGCCCAGTGGCTCTATGACACCCTCACCGGTATCCAGTGGGGCAGCGTCGCCGATCCCTACGGCTGGGTCTACCCCGTGCCGGAGAAGCACTGACTTTGCGCAAAAAGGACCGCCTGGGGCATCAGGCGGTCCTTTTCCGCTTCCCCCGCCTGCGCGAGGCGGGGAAGAGGATTTGACTGCTGCCATCAGCCATGTGAGAATACGAGAAAGGGAGGAATCACCATGCCAACCGTTACCCTTGGCAGGACCGGCATCACCGTGAACAAAAACGGCTTCGGCGCCCTGCCCATCCAGCGCGTTTCGATGGAGGAGGCGAAGAGAATCCTGCGCCGGGCCTATGACGGCGGCATCCGCTTCTTCGACACCGCCCGAGGCTATACCGACAGCGAGGAAAAGCTGGGAGCCGCCCTGTCGGACGTGCGCGGCGAGATTTACATCTCCACAAAGACCCACGCGCAGACCGCCGACGCCTTCAACCGGGAACTGGAACAGAGTCTGCGCAGCCTGCGCACCGACTATGTGGACATCATCCAGTT
>CALXDE010000125.1 GCA_944386965.1 uncultured Oscillospiraceae bacterium | reverse complement strand
TCCTCATCATCGACGACTTCATGGCCAAGGGCAACGCCATGCAGGGCCTCATCGACCTGGTCAACGAGGCCGGCGCCACCCTCAAGGGCATCGGCGTGGCGGTGGAGAAGGGGTTCCAGGGCGGCGGCGACCGGTTCCGCGGCATCCCCGGCGTCCCCTACAAGGCCCTGGCGGTGATCGAGTCCGCCGAGCCGGGGAACATCGTCTTCCGGGCGGAGGACTGAGGCGGCACACCGCTCCCCCCTTTGCGTCTGTTTGTATAGAGGAAACGCCCCGCAGACATCGAAAAGGAGGATGCCGCTATGAAAAAACTGCTCTGCCTCGCTCTGTCCCTGGCGCTGTTGTGGGCCCTCGCCGGCTGCACGCCGGAGGAGCGAAACGACGCCAAGCCCGTCATCTACCTCTATCCGGAGGAGGAGACGGAGGTCACCGTCTCCCTGGACTACGAGGGGACGCTCACCTGCACCTACCCCGCCATCTCGGAGGGGAACGCCTAGACCGTCACCGCCTCACCGGACGGCACCCTGACAGACGCGGACGGCCAGACCTACAACTACCTCTACTGGGCGGGCTTGTCCGACGGGTCCTGCGACTTTTCCGAGGGGTTCTGTGTTGCGGGCGAGGACACCGCCGCTTTCCTGGAGGAGGCCCTGGCACAGCTGGGCCTCACCCGGCGGGAGGCAAGCGAGTTCATCGTCTACTGGCTCCCGGCGATGGAGCAAAACCCCTATAACCTCATCGCCTTCCAAGGGGAGACGTACACCGACCGCGCCCGCCTCACCGTCACGCCCCAGCCCGACAGCGTCCTGCGGGTCTTTCTGGCGTGGAAGGGCCTGGAGAAAGAGGTGGACATCCCGCCCCAGGAGCTGCCCGCCTTCCAGCGCCGGGGGTTCACCCTGGTGGAGTGGGGCGGGACAGAAATCCCCAAGTGACTGTATTTTGTGATTCCTGAGAAAAAGGAGGGACCTCCCATGTCCCGTGAAGCCATTTTGATTCTGGACTTCGGCGGCCAGTACAACCAGCTCATCGCCCGCCGGGTCCGGGAGTGCAGCGTCTACTGCGAAGTGAAGCCCTACACCATGTCCCTGGCGGAAATCCGGGCCTTTGACCCCATGGGCATTATCTTTACCGGCGGTCCCAACAGCGTCTACGACGAGAAAGCGCCCCACGTGGACCCTGCGGTTTTTGACCTGGGGGTGCCGGTGCTGGGCATCTGCTACGGCTGCCAGCTCATTGCCCAGACCCTGGGAGGCTGCGTCACCGCCGCCCAGGACGACAGCGCCCGGGAGTACGGAAAGACGGAAACCTTCTATGACACCGGCTGCCCCCTGTTTACCGGCCTCCCCGAGGCGGGGATCTCCTGGATGAGCCATGGGGACTACATGGAGAAGGTCCCCGCCGGGTTCTCCCTGGCGGCCCACTCCGCCGCCTGCCCCAACGTGGCCATTGCCGACGAGAAGCGGGGCTTTTACGGCGTCCAGTTCCACCCGGAGGTGAACCACACCGACCACGGCGTGGACATGATCCGCAACTTCCTCTACAACGTCTGCGGGGCCAAGGGCACCTGGACCATGGAGGACTACAAGAAGACCGCCGTCGCCCAGATCCGGGAGAAGGTGGGGGACGGCAAGGTATTGCTGGCCCTCTCCGGCGGTGTGGACTCCAGCGTGTGCGCGGCCCTGCTGGCCGAGGCGGTGGGCGAGCAGCTCACCTGCGTGTTTGTAGACCACGGCCTCATGCGCAAGGACGAGGGGGACGAGGTGGAGGCAGCCTTCTCCCAGTGGGCCATGCACTTTGTCCGTGTAAACGCAGAAACCCGCTTTCTGCTGAAGCTGGCCGGCGTCACCGAGCCGGAGCGCAAGCGCAAGATCATCGGCGAGGAGTTCATCCGGGTCTTTGAGGCTGAGGCCAAAAAGATCGGCGCCGTGGATTTCCTGGCCCAGGGCACCATCTACCCGGACGTGATCGAGTCCGGGCTGGGGGACGCGGCGGTCATCAAGTCCCACCACAACGTGGGGGGCCTGCCGGACTACGTGGACTTCCAGGAGATCATCGAGCCCCTGCGCCTGCTCTTCAAGGACGAGGTGCGTCAGCTGGGCCGGGAGCTGGGCCTGCCGGAGTATCTGGTGACCCGCCAGCCCTTCCCGGGGCCGGGCCTTGCCATCCGCATCATCGGCGACATCACCAAGGAGAAAGCGGACACCCTGCGGGAGGCGGACTTCATCTTCCGGGACGAGCTGGCCCGGGCCGGAGAGGCCGGGAAGATCAGCCAGTACTTCGCTGTCCTCACCAACACCCGCTCTGTTGGCGTCATGGGGGACGGGCGGACCTATGACTACACCCTGGCCCTGCGGGCGGTGACCACCGACGACTTTATGACTGCCGACTGGGCGCGAATCCCCTACGAGGTGCTGGACCGGGTATCCACCCGCATCGTCAACGAGGTACCGGGCATCAACCGGATCGTGTATGACATTACCAGCAAGCCCCCCGCCACGGTGGAGTGGGAGTGAATTTGGAGTGAAATTTGTCTGTTTTTCTTGAAAATCTAAAATTTTCTAACTTTTTCACCCGCTGTGGGATTCCGATGATCGGAGCCTCGCAGCGGGTTTTCTTATGTCTTGGACTGTAAAAGGCGACCCGGTTACGACATATTTTCAAAAAAACTCGTAAAGCGGGTATGATCCTCCCGGTCCGGACGGGCCGGAACAACAATGCTCCCCCCATGGGAACAGCGAAAAACACTGTTTTCCCATGGGGGGAGCATATCATTCAGCCGGGTACGGTGCAGCTTTTACCAAAGATTCCCGTTCTCGTCAAACTTCATGTATTCCGGCTCACCGATCACCTTCATGCGGGGATGGGCGTTTGCCTCCTCGATGAGGGCCTCGGAAATCAGGATTTCCGTGAGCTCCATGGTGTTCTTAATACGAATCACCCGCGGATGCTTCTCGTCCATCCCATTGGCGGTCTTCAGCGCCACGCTGATGCAGTCCTTATCGCTCTGCATCACGATGGGGATTTTCGCCGCCTTCAGCTCGGTGCAGGTAATGGCGTTGGGATAGCTCAGAGGGAAGTTCGCCCGGTCAATCAGGCGCTTGGTCGTGGCGTCAAACACGCCCACGCCCATCGCGTTCCCGTGCGTCTCATCAGAGAGATCCAGCACCACCCGCTTTTCCGCCTCAATGCCGCCATGGGCATAGGGGGTCAGGAAAGCGCCTGTCACGTTGGGGTCCGAACCGTCGCCGCTGTAGTTCTTGCCGATGCGGTCCACGATCAGCACGTCCACCTTCTTGATGAACAGCTCCATCATCAGTTCCTTGGCCCGCAGCAACAGCTTCGGCTCCTCCTCCGGGATCTGCTCCCGGCGCAGAACCTTCAGATACGCAGTTCCGCCGTAAGGATTCTCCAGAATCGCAAGACTATAGAGGATCTTGGTATTCTTGAGGATCACATTGCCGAACAGGGGCACCATGTGGGCCATGTGCTTAAATCCAGCCTTGTGGCAGACCTCAGCGCCGTGCTGCTTGCCCATGCCAATGGTCATCATCTTCATCAGGCCGCTCTCATAGGGGCCGGAGAAGGCGGTGTGGGGCTTCACCCGTCCCACGAGGAGGATACCGTCGGCCTCCGCGGCGTATTTATCCACGAAAACCGTATGGCCTTCCTCTGTCTGACCGACCGGAACAACCTCCATGGAGGACTTGATGGGGCAGCCGATGCTCTCCTCCGTGATGCCGAAGCCGTTGACAACCTCCAGCTGTCCCTCAGCCGTGGAACCGCCGTGACTGCCCATGGCCGGGAAAATGAAGGGATGGGCGCCCTTGCTCTTGCAGTAGTCGACCAGGGTCTTGAGGATGGTATAGATGTTGTGGACGCCGCGGCTTCCGCAGGGGATGGCAATGGACATCCCCTCCTTCACCATGTCGTCGACGCCAGCCTGCTTGATCTGATCGAGAATGACGCCAGGGATCTCCTCCGCCGTGATGGTGGGGTTTTCAAATGTCTGCTCACACCGCACCATGCGGGGGATATAGACATCCTGTACGAGTTGTGTATAGACATCCATGAACAGTATCCTCCAGTTCTATCAAAGTGGGTTGGACCCAGTTTCGTGGCAATCAGGTCCCTCGCATAACGCAGGAGGATCTGTCAGCCGCCGAGGTATGCCTTCTGGATCTGGGGATTGCTCGCCAGATTCGCGCTGGTATCCTCAACGATGATCTCACCATTCTGGAAAACATAGCCGCGGCTGGCGGTCTTCAGGGCGATACGGGCATTCTGCTCCACGAAGAGGATCGTCTTCCCCTCCTGGTAGTTGATCTCCTTGATCGCCTCGAAAATCTCGTGAATGATGATGGGCGCCAGACCCAGGGACGGCTCATCCAGCACGATCATCCGCGGATTGCTGATCAGGGAGCGGGCGATGGCCAGCATCTGCTGCTCGCCGCCGCTCAGGGTGCCGCCCAGCTGATTCTTTCTCTCCTCCAGACGGGGGAAGAGCTTGTAGATCCGCTTGATCTCATCTTCCAGGCCCGCCCGGCTCTTCCGGCAGTAGGTGCCCATCATGAGATTTTCCTTCACCGTCAGCTTAGAGAAAATATGACGGCCCTCGATAACCTGGGAGAGGCCCATGCCGGCGATCTTGTCACCGCCCATCTTGGCGATGTTCTTTCCGTCGAAGAAAATATCTCCCCGAACACCGGACGCGGGCGTCAGGCCGGAAATCGTCTGCAGGGTAGTGGTCTTGCCTGCTCCGTTGGCACCGATCATGGTGACCATTTCTCCCTCTTCCACGGTCATATTGATGCCCTTAACCACATGGATATTCCCGTAGTAGTAGTGGAGATCCTTTACCTCCAATAAAGCCGCCATTTACTCATCACCTCCCAAATATGCAGCGATCACGTCAGGATTGTTCTGGATCTCGGCGGGAGTTCCCTCCGCCAGCTTGCTGCCGTAGTTCAGCACGAAGATAAAGTCGGCAACGCCCATCACCAGCTTCATATCATGCTCGATCATCAAAACGGTAACGCCCCGGTCGATGATCTTGCGCAGCAGCGCGTCCAGTTCATCCTTCTCTGTGGGGTTCATGCCGGCGGCAGGCTCGTCCAGCAGGATCAGCTTGGGATCGCTGGCCAGACCGCGGACAATCTCCAGGCGGCGCTGGTCGCCGTAAGACAGGGAACCAGCGGGGTCATTGCACCGGGAGCGCAGGTTCACGAAATCCAGCAGGTTCATCGCACGCTCCACAGCGTCCTTCTCCTCCTTGCGCTCTGCCGGGGTCTTGAAAATGTTGTCAAACAGGTTGCTCTTCAGCCGGGTGTGCATACCGACCAGAACGTTCTCCAGCACCGACATGTTCCGGAACAGGTTGATAACCTGATAGGTCCGGGCCAGGCCGGCCTTGTTGATCTGATAGCCCTTTTTGCCGGTGATATCCTGGCCGTCAAAGACGACCTTGCCGGCATTGGGCACATAGACACCGCTGATCGCGTTGAGCAGAGTCGTCTTGCCCGCGCCGTTGGGGCCGATCAGGCTGGTGACCTTGCCCCGGGGAATGTTGACTGTAACATCATTCACCGCGATCAGGCTGCCGAATTGGATCTTCAAATGTTCAATGGACATCAGCATTTTTCTGGGCCCTCCTTGATTTTGTGTTCTCAACAATCTGCTTGACCTTACCGAAAATGCCGCCGGGCAGGGCGATGATGACCAACAGCATCAGCGCACCATAAATGAACATTTGATACTCTTCCAAGGCACGAAGTCCCTCGTTCAGCAGTGTCACGGTAATCACGCCGACGATGGGGCCCCAGAGGTTGCCCATGCCGCCGAACAACAGCATGGTCATGAACATGACCGACTGCCGGTACATAAACGTTTCCGGGCTGATGAACTGCACCAGGTGGGCGTACATACCGCCGGCAAAGCCGCAGTACAGGGCGCTGAAGGCGAAGCCGATCACCTTGTACAGGGTCACGTTGATACCCATACCGTCGGCAGCGGCCGAGTTCTCGCGAATGGCGATCAGCGCGCGGCCAGTCCGGGATTTCACCAGGTTGGTCTTGAGCATCAGGAAGATGATCACTACCACGATGCCGAAGTAGTAGAAGCTCATGTTGCTGTCAAACTCAAAACCAAAGAGGTTGACGGGATCGGTGAAGAAGCCCAGGAAGTTACCGGTGATCTGGCCAGGGGACTGGGCCACCAGCTGGTAGACGATCTCGCCGAAAGCGATGGTCGCCAGGGCCAGGAAGTGGTTGCGCAGACGGGAGGCCGGGTAGGCGATCACGATACCGATCAGGGCGGCCAGCACCGCGCTGATGATCATGGAGAAGATAACGGGGATGCCCACATACTCATGGAGCATAACAGAGCCGTAGGCGCCGATGGCATAGTAGGCCGCATGGCCCAGGGAGATCTGGCCGGAATAGCCGAAGACGATGTCCAGGCCGGAGACGGCCACCACATAGACCAGCATGAAGTCCAGGATCAAAATGCCGTAGCTGAAGTTCACGCCTGTCAGGATAAGGGGCGCAACAATCGCAATCAGTACGACCACGATTTGCGGAATACCGATTTTTTGAATTAAATTCTGACGCATATTATCCTCCCTCACTCTGTCAGCGACTTTTCGTTGAAGAT